>NZ_LANF01000012.1 GCF_000966265.1 Palaeococcus ferrophilus DSM 13482
GCTACGGCGAGTGGCTGAAGGAGAACGGGGAGCTTTGAACCCTTTTTCTTCTCTTTTGGAGTTGCACGTTTTAATGACCATGGGGGAAAGTAGTGAGAGCCTCAGAGGCTCTCGAGAACGACGTGGGTTATGGTCTCCTTGACACCGTCGAGGGACGCTATCTCCTCGAGTATCTCGTCGAGCTTTGTCTTGTCGGCCTCCACTATGAGGTCTATGTCGCCCGTGACACGGTAGATGCGCTTGAGCTTGAGCTTCTTTATGGCATCGTAAACGTTCTTCCTCTTGGTGGGCTCAATTCTAACGAATATGAAGACGTCACCCTTCTTCTCACCTAGGAGCTCCAGGGCCTTGTCCGTGAGGTCTATAAAACCCCTGCCGGTCCTTATGTAACCCAGCTCCTTGAGCACCTTCAGGTGATTGCTAAGGGCCTGGCGGGTTATTTTAAGCTCGCCGGCGAGCTCGTCCTGGGTCTTCTCAACGGTATGGACCTCTATGGTCTTCCCATCGCGGTAGAGCTTCTTCAGGAGCTCTATCTGTCTTGAAGTTAGGGCCTGCTCAACCTTTGGCATTATCAACACCTCCGGGGATTATTGGGAGACTCAATTAATAAAGTTTTTGGAATACGTAAACGAATTAATTTGCAAACAAATGACAAGGCCCGTGGGGCATCGGTTGTTGATGGGTTACCTTTATATGTCTTTCGTTTCGAGTTTTCAACATGAACAAAGCAAAGTATCCCCCTGACGTAACCTCCGACAGGAGGGAGCTTTTGAGGCTTTTGGAGGAGGAGAGGCCGGAAGTAGTTGCGGTTCTCGGGGATGTTGACACAGGAAAGAGCACCCTCGTGACGCTCATGGCCAATCAGGTCAACGGCGTCGCGGTGGTTGACAGCGATATCGGACAGAAGGGCGTACTCCCCCCCGCAACGGTGAGCCTCGCCGTGCCCGAGGGCCCCTTCGAGTCCCTCTCGGAGCTCAAGCCGCTGAAGAGCTACTTCGTCGGGAGCATCACACCCCGTGAGTTCTTCGCGGAGACCATCGTGGGTGTAAGGCGGCTGGTTGACGAGGCGAGGCGCATGGGGCTAACGGCGATAGTTGACACCACGGGCTACATCAGGGGCCCGGGGAGGGAGCTCAAGCGCCTCAAGCTCGAGGCCATTGAACCGGACGTCATAGTGGCCCTCCAGAGGGGGAGCGAGCTCGAACCCATAGTAAGGCCCTTTGAGGGAAGGAGCACCGTGGTGAGGCTCAGCGTGAGTGAGAACGCGAGGGAGCACACGCGGGAGGAGAGGAGGCGCATAAGGGCCGAGAAATGGGTGGCGTACTTCATGGAGGGAACGATTCACCGCCTCAGCGTTGACGACTTCGTAGTCTCCGGGACGGCCCTCTTCCACGGGAGGGAGCTCTCCGAGGAGGAGAGGGAAGTCTTCAAAACGCTCTTTGGCTGGCTCGTTTTCCATGGGGAGAAGGGGGACGGCTACACGATTGTGAAGGCGGGGCCGGGAAGGGCGCCGGAGGGAGTGAAGGCGATAGACGTGGAGAACCTGAGCAACCTTCTGGTGGGCCTCATTGACGGGGAGGGCTTCTGCAGGGCGGTGGGGATTCTGAAGCTCGTGAACTTCAAAGAGCGGTGGATGGAGGTTCTAACGCCCCTGAAAAGCCTGGACGATGTCGTGGAAGTACGCTTTGGGAGGATAAGGGTAAGGGAGGATGGGGAGGAGCTCGGCCTCCTCAGGAGGGAGGCGCTATGACTTCTTCCCGAAGAACTCGTCCAGCCCGATGACCTTCTTCTTTTTGGGCGCCTTGGCGGGCTTGGATTCGCCGTTCTTCGGCGCTTCCCCGTTTGGCTTCTTGAAATCTTTCGATGGGTCCCACGACTTCCCGTTGCTCTTCTTCGGCTTTTCCTTCAGCGTGCCCCTCCTCCTCGCTATCATGGTCGAGCACACGTCCTTTGGGGTGGCCACCATGAGGGTCGTCTGAACCCTGGGGAAGACGTTGGTGAAGAGAGTGTCTATGTCCTTCTCCGTTATGCATATCCTCTGGCGCGTGTAGTCTAGGACGTCAAACTCCGTAACGAGCATTTTGGCTGTGGACAGGTACTTTTCTATGGCCCCCTTGCTGACGGTTAGAACTATCTTCCCCCCGCACTTCGGGCACTTCCCGCTCATCGGCGGCCTTCTGTATTTGGTGTTGCACTTGACACAGCGGAACTCCTGCCTCGTGAAGCTCCTCAGGTTGCCCCTGAGGTCGGGGATGAGGTGGGAGTTTATGATGGTCTCGGCCACGTGGTGCTCGTCAACGGCCCTTATGCGCTTCGCGAGGTCGAGCTGTCTCCTAACCTTGTCCTCCATGTCGCCTAACTGCTTGTAGAGGCTCATCTTGGGGCCCAGGGCTATGTCGTCGCTGTCGTGGGTGAACTTTATGCCCTCGTACATCTCGGGTTTTCCTAAGCGGTCCTCGACGCGCTCGATGACCTTCACTTCCTTCGGGGATTTGAGCTCGTAGGTGGCCCTGTAGAACTCGAGGGGATAGTACCTCACCACGTCCATGTTGTGGACCTCGCTGTCCACCTCCCTAGGATCGAGCCTCGTGGTGACGACAAGCGGAGCGTCCATCTTTCCGCCACGCTTTTCTGGCAGGTAGTACTTGCTGAAGTTGAGGAGGGCATCTAGGAGGAGCATTACTGCATCCTCGTCGCCGTCGCATTGGTGTGTTACAATATTCTCGTTAATAATCACATTATGATAATTTTTGGCATTTAATGAGAACACAAAGTCATCCTTTGAAGCGATGTATTTAACGCGCTTTACAGGAGAAGTTACTACAGTGTCACCCTCGACGACTGCCATTTGTTCCCCTTCCCTGACCTCAAAGGCCCTCTTCTCAACGAACTCGCCGTCCTCATAGACGAGCACCGGGTGGTCAACCGTCGTTTCAAAGCCCCTGCCGAGCTCGAGCTCGAACCTTATCAAATGATCCGTTGATGGTGCCTTTATGACATCCTCTATGTCAGTAAGGACGACCTTTCCACTCTCAGGGTCAAATGAATAGACCTTAACGTCCACCTTCGGCTTCTTCCTCACGTAGACCATGTTTTCATACTGCTCTTCTTCAAAGAGGTCGTAGAGTTCCCTGAGGGTTATCCTCCTCGGCATACCGTCTATCTGCACAAGTATCCTCGTGTCGCCGGGGAAGCAGTTCCTCCTCTTGGCTGCATGATAGTAGGGGTGCGCGTAGCCCACCAGAGCGTCCACGAAGCCTATGATTCTACCCATTATACCCGCAGAGGTGTGGGGGGCCAGACCTATCACGAGGTGACCCACAAGGTCCTCCATCTTCTCGGCGTTGTAGAACCTTGGCAGACCGTAGAACCTCTCGAGGAGGTCGTCTATGAAGTTGGCCACCTTGAGGAGGTACTCACCGGCGGTTTTGGGGAGGATAACGTCCTGCACCTTGAGCTCGAGTATCTGGTCCTCGCTCTCGAGGGGCTTCCCCTCGAAGTCGTGGGTGTAGCCGAGCTCGCGGAGCTTCTCCACGCTCGTCCCGATCTCCCTAGGTCTGAAGTGCGTCACCGGAGCGTCGGTTGCGTCGAAACGGATGGTTCCGTCTTTGAAGACGTAGACGTCGTTTTTGGCCCTAAGGAGGCCCTTCTCAAGCGGTTCTGCAAGCTTGAAGGCGGAGCTCATACCCAGGACGCCCTTGAGCCTGTCGAGCGTGTAAACCTTCACGTTGTCCATAGCAGGCCTGAGGTAATCGCCTATTTTGAACGTGGTCTTTGCGTAGGGCTTCATCTCGACCTTGCACTTGGGACAGACCCTCTCCTCCGTCGAGGTGTGACCGCAGGAGGGGCAGGTGTAGAGGTGCTCCGTCCTTGAGCCGCACTTCGGGCACCTGGGGAAGATGTCAACGTGGCCGCAGCTGGGGCACTTGAAGCGCGCTATCTCCACGGTGGTGCTCTTCCCCTCCTGGAAGGCCTTGTAGATGTCGCGGGAGCTTCCTCCAGCGAGCCCTATCGGGAAAAGCACGTGAACCGGGGGCTTCATCTTCCTCTCCTTGGCCTTCTCAGGCCTTCCCATCCTCGCCCCAATCCAGCTCATCCCCCTGTCGCGGAGCTTTACGTCGCTCACGGCGTTTATGATGTCGATGGGCGTGTGGAAGGGCTTTGGCTCAAGCCTCCTCTCGAGGTTGAGGAGGGGGGTGAGCAGGGCGGCGCTCCAGGGGTACTCCACCACTATCTCCCCGTTCTCAACCCTGTGTGGAAGACCGAGGAGCTCGAGGGAGCGTTTTATGGAGAAGTTCCTGGTGGTGAGCCTCTTCGCGAACTTCACCCCCCTGAAGGAGTCCCACTCTATCGAAGCATCCACCAGGCCCTCCTGGAGTGCCAAAAGCTCCTCAACGCCCAGGGTGTTCCAGTAGAGCGTGTAGTATGGATGGAGCGGGATTCTAAGCACGCGGGAGAAGTGTATGGCCTCCTCCACCCTCGGCCTCACGCGCAGCGGGTCGTAGAGGAGCCTCCCGAGGAAGTCGGGCTCAACGTCAAGGTACTCGGCCGCCTCCTCCACATCCTCACCATCGTTCTCCTCGAACGGCTTAAGCTCGACCTCGTAAACGTCCTTCACGGCCTTAACGAACTCCTGAATCCACCACTCTTCGGCGTAGTTGGCAGGCAGGAGCGTCTGGTTGTTCTCCACGAAGTCGCCGAAGTTTACGAGCGCATCTCCAACGTAGAGTATCTCCTCTATGCTATCCCTGACCCTCAGCGCGGTTTCATAGTCCTCAACGCGGACCACGGAGCCGTCCCTGAGCTTCACTATTGGCCCCTCTATCGTCGTGGCGGGAGTGGTTATGCACCCTTTACCCGGTCTCTCCGTCTTCATCTGCGTCCCAACGGCTATGAACTCGTCGAGGAGGAGCATCGTTGCCGGATGGACGCTCCACGTGGCGAAGCCGCTCGTCCTCGAGCGACCGTAGCGCAGCCTGAAGCCGCCGTTGGTGGAGGGCTCGGCGAAGAGGGGCCTTCCCCCTATGATCTCCTTCGTGTACTTCTTGTTGGGGGCTATCTTCTTCCTGAACTCCTCGTAGAGGCGGTAGTAGAAGCCCATCTCCACCTCTGCGGTGGTTTCCTCCTCCGCGGACTCTTCCACGACCTCCTGCTTCTCCTTGCCCTTGCCGCTCTCCTTGCTCTCCACGAACTCCCTCAGCCACTCCCAGCCCTCAACCTCGAGCTTGTCTATGTACTTGAGAAGCTTCTTGGCCTTCTGGAGGACACCCTCCGCCAGAACGAGTATGGCCCCACCGCGGAGCTGGTTCGTCTCAACCCTAGGGAGGTTCCTGTAACCGCTCACCTCGACCTGGTCCGTTGCCTCACCCGTTATCTCGACGGGTATGCTCTTTATGGCGAGCCTAACCTCGTCGGCGCTCGGATGATACTGGAGGCGCGAGACGGCCCTGTGGTAGAGGTCAACCTCCTCAACGTAGCGCTCTATCTCCTCGGGTGTGGGTTTGTACCTGTCGAGGCCAAGCTTCTTCCTCACGTAGTCACCAACGAGAACGCTGAGGGCCTGGGCGGTTCCTCCAGAACTCCTTATTGGGCCCGCGTAGTAGAGCGCCAGGTACCTGCTCCCATCGAAGTTCTGGCGCACCTTGACGAAGGCTATTCCCTCGAGGGGGGCCGAAACGATTCCCTCCGTGAGGACGGCAAGCGAGGTTCTAACGGCCTGCTCCGCCAGCGTCTCCTCGTCACCCAGCTCCCCGAAGCGCCCCTCTATGATTTCGTCCACTATCTTGAGGGCGGCCAGCTCCTTACCGTGCTCCTTGACGAGGGCCCTTATCCTCTCGGCCACCCCCTTGGGCCCGACGAGGCTCTCGACACGGCCGGCCATGTCCGTTGCCTGAGGAACCTCTATCTCGGGAACCGGGTCCTTACCCTGGGCCCTCGCCTTTTCCGCTATTTCGTAGGCCCTGTCAATCTCGCGCTGGAGTGACTCGAAGTAGGCCTTCATTTCATCGGAATAGAGTTCAGTCATGGACAACCACCCCTGTTCCAAGAAGAGAAGCGAAAGTATATCGAGTAAAATCAAGTAACAAAAGGTAAAAATTTAGAATTGAAGTCCATTTATAGGTCGATATTAAAGGATACCGCCTAGTCTGGCGGTATCCCCATTTACATACTGGCAATACTGCTATATAAAGATTTCGCATCATCTCAACTCAACCTCCATATTTGGAAATAAGCTCTGATATTTTCACATGAGTTATCGGGAAGCCCAAAGACGTGAGATATTCTCCGATTCCATGTCCATACGGCCCCACAGAGACTACAATACCACCATTTCTGCGGAGGTCATCGATGTCCCCACCTGTCCCCTTCTGAAGTGAGAGGAACTTGATAGACCCGCCGACTTCAGAGGCATGTCTTAAGACGTACTCGAATGCAGGAGATTTTTCAATCAAACGTTGTTCCTCATCCTTTCGGAGCAATCCTTCCTTAATAATGTAAAGTATGGGGCGCGAATACCAGTATTGTGGAAGAACACGATTTTCAGCCGAGAGAGGCACTATTTTGGACAGACTCCTACTCCCAACATGGTACACCTTCAACAGGTCAGGATGAAACCCCAAAGAGGGTAAATTCCTGAGAAGAAACCGTACGTCAAGCCTCCATTTTGAGAGTAAAATGCTCTCCTTGATGTACCTGAGAATGAGATCAGCAGTGGAGACTAGAGGATCAACTTTGTCCCCGTTGGGGATTACTCTAAGTTCACTGGCTCGTTTTGAAAGTTCATCCCATGCCACCGTTTGAGGGGAAGAATTAAAGTTGTCAATATGAACCTTAGGCATTGTGTGATTGAGCCTGGATACAACCACCCACGCAGGAACGTACGCAAAGTAAGACTTCAAAACATTTTTCAGGAAGGTCATAACGCCCTTATGGTGACCATTTGGCATATAAATTTGCTTAACGCCAAAGGAGGCAAAAACAAAGTTTATAATAACATCATTGGGAATAACAACGTCGTCAACAAATTCCTTCATGAAAAGCAGATATTCAGTAGGATCTCCGTCCCCCCTGATAAGATAGCCTCTCAAGTCTGAAGATGAAAACACCCATCTAGGCGTTTGTATTCCCATACTATCTTTAAACTGCTCAAAAAATTCTCTGTATGACTGAAGGTATTCACTAAAATCTGAATCCCTGACACTGACTGCAACCCCTATCCGTGCAATAAAAGTCCCATGCTGTCCAGCGAATTTGATATCTCCCTCATCGGAGCCAATGATCAAACCCATGCTCACATCCCCTCGCACCACTTGCTGAAATCAACAACCGTCTTCAACCTGGCGGTGCCCACGTCAACTATCGGAACCTTCGCGGGGGTGGGCACTATGTTCACCATCTTCTGGAACTCCGTCTGGGCCTGCCACGTGGCGCTGTTGAGGAGGAACACCCCTCTGTAGACCTGGTAATCGAGAACGTGGACGTGCCCCATCTGCACGAAGTCCGGAACCTCCTCTATAACGAGCAAGTCCTCGGGGTCGGGTGCAACGGGCACCTTTCCTCCGAAGGTGGGGGCGAGATGGCGCAGCTTCAGGAGTTCCACCATGGGCCTCGCAGGCTCGTGGTGGCTGGTGTTGGGCACGTTTCCGACAATGTCCTCTATGCCCCTCCCGTGCGCTATTAGGAACTTCCTTCCATGGAGGTCGAGGACGGCGGGGTTGCTTATTATCGTAGTGTTCTTGAGCTTTAAGAGGGGATAGGCGTACTCCTCGTAGAAGCCGGGCTGGGGTAGGGCGGTTCTGGCCGCGTCGTGGTTTCCAGGCCCTATGAACACCTGGATGTGCTCAGGGACGTTGGAGAGGAGGTTGGCTAGGGCCTCGTACTGGTCGAATATATCCGGTATGAGGAGCTCGTTGTACTGGCCCGGGTAGATGCCAACGCCATCAACCACGTCGCCCGCTATTATGAGGTATTTGAGCCTGTCCAGGATTTCTTCCTCCTCTCTGCTCGCGGTGTAGCCGTTGAGCCACTTCATGAACTTCATGAAGGCCTTCTCGCAGAAGGTGTCGGACCCAACGTGGATGTCGCTTATCAGCGCTGCATAGACGGGCTCCTCGAGGGGCGGCTTCTCCCTGCGGTAGAGCGGAACGTCGGGGAGGTAGATGTGCTCCGCGAAGAAGAGGCCCCTCTTGGAGTAGTAGCCCGAGAAGGCCACCACACTGTCTAGGAGAACCTCCCACACCTTGGAGTAGTCGGGGTTGTCGCGCTTGATGAACACCTTCACGGTTCCGGTGGCGTCTTCCAGCTCGAACATGAAACCCTTCCTGGTTTCCCTCTTGGAGTTCACGAGGCCTATTATCGTGACCGGGTCCTCGTAGCCCGCGGTGTAGCTGAGCCTCCCTATGTCCACAACGCCCGTGAGCTCGTTTGTGTCGCGGAGAATCCGGCGCAGCTTCCTGAGTCTGCTCCTGAAGTGGAGCTCGTAGGAGCGGATTATTATCTCCCCCTCCTTTGAGGCGGCGTTCTTGACCTTCGGTGGTGTGAGCTTCACGTTCCTTACGTCGAACTCAACCCTCGCCTCGGAGGGCATCTCCGCGGCCCTGGGCCTGAAGCCCTCCCTGGGAGTCACCTTGAAGTCGGCGTAGACGGAATAACTCTTGGCCCCGATCTCTTCAGGGGGCTCCTCCTCGAGGGGGACGAGAACACCGTAGTCGGAGTAAACCGCCTTGACCGCACCCTCATCCCCGTTGTAGTCCCCGTTGGACCCAGCCCATGTTCCATTGGAAACCAAGGTTTCATCCCCGTTGGTTAATGGTTCTTCCATTTGAACGTCCTCATTGGAAAATTCAGGACTTTCGGGGGCGCTTTCCACCGCCGGGGATTCCTCAACAGCCGTGACCTCAATAGAAGAGTTCTCGACCCCTGCAGATTCCCCCATTAGGAGTTCTTTTTCCTGTGGAACCGCCCCCTCCGTGCCGGATTCCATCCCCTCCACGGAAGGCTCTTCGACAGATTCATGCTCTCCATTAGCTCCACTGGAAATCAAGCCCTTCCATTTGATGAACTCCTCCGCGGTCCCCTCATCAATGACGAACGTTCCCCTGGACTTGGCGAACTTCACGAGCTCGGCGAGGGTGAAGGAGCCGTTCTCGTAGTGGTGGGCCAGCGTGTAGTACGCGGGGGGCGTTATCAGGTAGTTGTTCTTTATTAAATCTTCAACGAGCTTCATCAGAACAGCCTCCTCTGCCTGTGGAAGTCCATCGCGAGGAGCGCCTGGAGGTGGTAATCCTTCCGGAACATGTTCTTGACCTTGAAGGGGGGTATGTTGAGCCTTATCTCTTTTGTCCTGCCGTAGCGGCCCTTGCTCACAACCTTGGCGTTTATCACTCCGAGCATGTCGAGCTCGTTTATGAGGTCGCTCACGCGCCTCTGGGTGAGGGGCTCGACGTCGAGGGCATCGCAGAGCTCCCTGTAAACCACGTAAACCTCACCGGTGTGAACCGGGAGGGCGTTGTCCTCCTCGAGGACAACCACCGCGTAGAGGACGAGCTTTGAATGGAGGGGGAGGGTCTTTATGACCTCCTCCATGGTGTCCTGCTCTATCTTCTCCTGGGCCTTCCTGACGTGCCGCTCAAGGACCTTCTCACTCCCCTCGCGCTCCGCTATCTCACCGCTCACCCTGAGGAGGTCGAGGGCCTTTCTAGCGTCTCCGTGCTCCTTGGCGGCAAGGGCTGCACAGAGTGGAATCACCGCCGGATCAAGCACTCCCTCGTTGAAGGCCTCGCTCGCCCTCTGCTCGAGAATATCCCTCAGCTGGGAGGCATCGTAGGGCGGGAAAACAACCTCCTCCTCGCTCAAACTCGACAGGACCCTGGCATCCAGGAACTCCTTGAAGCGGAGGTCGTTGGATATTCCTATTATACTCACCCTTGCCCTGTGGAGCTCCGTGTTTATCCTCGTGAGGTTGTAGAGTATGTCGTCGCCGTTCTTCTTGACGAGCTTGTCAATCTCGTCCAGAACGATGATTATGAAGCGCTCCTTGGCGTCCAAAACCTCCTTGAGTTTGGAGTACACCTCGTCAGTGGGCCATCCCACAAGGGGAACCTCGAAGCCACTCTCGTAGCGGAAATGGTTCACTATGTTGGCCAGCACGCGGTACTGAGTATCAACCACCTCGCAGTTGAGGTATATGACCTCCACAGGGACGTTGTACTTCTCGGAGACGCGCTTGAGCTCATCCGTGACGAATTTTATGGTGACTGTTTTACCCGTTCCCGTTTTCCCGTAGACGAATATGTTGGAAGGGGTTTCTCCCTTGAGAACGGGGACGAGAATGTGGGCGAGGGTTTCAATCTGCTCCAGCCTGTGAGGTAGCTCCTTTGGAGTATAACTATGCCTTAAAACCTCCTTATTTCTGAAAATACGCCGTGCATTAAGATACCGCTCAAATAGCGAATCAAGATAACGCTGTTCCGTAACCATCATCACACCTCCACAGGAAACATTGCCCCAAATTTCACCGGCGGGCATTTTATCGCGCAAGATTTGTAACTAGCTAGCGACTATGTTAGTTAGCATTTTACATCTCGATATATTACAGACGTGTACATATCACACATCGCGGAGCTTCCACCCGAAACACAGGAAACAGTGGAAGCAATAGTAATGGTTGTGAAAAGTGTTTATAGCCTTTGTCATCACAAATTTGTAAAAAGCCCCAGATGAAAGGGGGAGAATAGCCCCAAAGGTGAATCAAAAGTAACCCCTGTTCTCGTCCTGCGAACCCTTCAAGGAGCGCTCTATTTCCGATAGGAGCGCTTCTGCGTCTTCCTCTGAGAGGCCCACCTTCATCACGAGGAAGCTGATAATCTCGTCGTGGGTCGCCCCCTTGGAGAGCCTCTCTAAGATCATTGCCGCTATCCTCTCAAAGACGGCCTCCTGGAACTCCTCCGCTATGCCCAGGGCATCCACCATCTCGTTTAGACCCACAAGGAGGGCCGTCAAGGCGTCGTTAAACTCCCCCTTTCCAAGACTTTTCAGGTCGAGGTCAACGCGCAGGGTTACCTCCTCGTTCATGCCGCTCAGCGAGAACTTCATGAGGTTCACGCGCTCGTTGAGAAGGAGCAGAATGCGGTATATCTTGAGGCGCTCCTCAAGGGGGAGCGTCGCCGTCTCAATTCCCGTGGAGACAACAAGGCGCACGAAGTCCCCGGACAGGAGGACGTTTAGGATAACGGGCATTTTCGGGTGCTCGGCCACGTAGTGCCCCTCGTTAACTTGCTTTATCGTCCATGGCAGGTCCACGATATCCTCGGCATCGTCCCGCCCGGCCCTAAGCCACTCGAGAACGTCTTCCACTCGAACCACCAAACGATATACTCCCCAGACCTTAAGGCCCTTTCGCCCGCGGTTCCACTCGAAACCCAGCCCTGGCGTGAACATTGGTGTTCATTGGGGGTTTACACATGAAATGATACAAGAGCAACCCGAGGCCCCTTCCTCTGGAAGTTTAATACACATAAATGTCCAGCAAAAAGAGAGCATTTGTGGGCATAAGTGTTCATCAAGTTAAACTGATTTAATTAACTTTTATGAAAAGTTAAACAAGCACATACCCCCCCAGAGTTTCATTTCCAGTGGAGAACGGCGCAACACCTGAACACACTCCATGTTTTGGTGTAAACACTCCCATTTTCTTTTCTCTTTCTAGTATTTATATGTTTCTATGAATAATGTTCAGAGAATAACGAAAATTAAGCGTAATGCTTCCAGTTTTTAATGGCAATGTCCAAATACATTAAAAGTAAAGCTGAACAAAAACATATTGAATAATAGAAAGTTCCTTATAAATCCGCATTGGTATTCATAAATGTTGATAGATCCTCGGACCCTTCTCCAGCCGTTCCAGTGGAAATGAAACTCCCTGGGGTTGCTTAATGTAATGCAGTATCTGGAGATAATTCAACAATATTTCCATGGGAAAATATACTACACATTTTTGTTCCCTAAAGTTTCATGTGGAACCGCAACGCTTTAAGCCTCCGGTGTGCAACACCCACTTGTGATACCGCCCCTCACCCTGATAAAACGCATCGTGAGTGCCCGTCGCATTTTTCGTAGGAGCAGGTTAGTGCTCATTGGTGTCGCCGTTGTCTTTCTGGCCCTCGTGGTGGCCGCCCTCTTCTCCCACTTTGAGGGCGTGGACTTCTACACCGCGATTTACTGGGCAGTTATTACGATGTCCACCATCGGGTACGGTGACATCACTCCTGCGACGCCAATGGGGAGGGCGGTTGCCATGTTCTCCGCGGTGGTGGGCATCTCGGCATTCACCGCCCTCGTTTCTCTAATCGCGGAGCACTTCATATCGGCATCTTTGAGGAGGATGATGGGAATGCACGGTGTTAAGTACGAGGACCACTACGTTATTATCGGGAGGGGCAACAGCGTGATCACCTGCCTTGAGGAACTTAAGTCCGCCATGGAGAAGGGTGAGGCAGAGGAGAGGCCGATCGTTGTCGTGGTTCCCACCGATGAGGAGAAAAGGCGCCTCGATGGCGTGGACGTGGAGGTTCTCGTTGGGGATCCCGGCGTGAAGGAGACGTTGAAGCGGGCGAAGGTGGATAGGGCCCGTTACGCGGTGGTTGCCCTCGACAACGATTCGAAGGCAGTGTTCACCACACTCCTCATCAAGTCCCTCTCGCGGGCGAAGGTCTTCGTGGAAGTTATGCTCCCGGAGAACGCCGAGCTCCTCAGGCAGGCTGGAGCTGACAGGGTGATTCTGGGCCGCGCCATAGCGGGCAGGCTCCTTGCCAGCTCCGTCTTCGAGCCAGAGGTGGTGGACATCATAGAGGACATCACCACATCCTTTGGAAACTACGACGTCGCGCTGATTCCCGCGGGCGAGTTCGAGGGGGAGAGCTTTGGGAAGGCCTTCGAGGTGCTCTACTCCAAGGGGCTCTACCCCCTCGGTTACGTCGGCGAGAAAATCGTTCTGATGCCTCCAATGGATGATACAATCCCGCAGGGCTCTAAACTGGTGGTGATAAAGCGCGTGGGGAGAAAAATCTGAAATCCCAAGACGTACCTACGTGAGCTTTCTCAACATCGCGGAGGGAAAAGTATATATCACCTTCCGGCTCAATAACTCTCCAGCTTACTCTTATGGGTGATAGATGATGGCGAGAAAGAAGAAGGTTGAGGAAGTTGAGGAGCTCCGGGAGTTTGAGGAGGTTCCCGTCGAGGAAGAGGAGAACCTCGAGGAGCTTATAGTCGAGGAAGTGGTGAAATCCACGAAGAAAAAGAAGGAGAAAACGGTTGAGACCCTCGAGGATCTTCCGGGGGTGGGACCGGCCACAGCCGAAAAGCTCAGGGAGGCCGGTTACGACACCATAGAGGCCATAGCCGTTGCTTCCCCACTGGAACTCAAGGAGGTGGCCGGAATAAGCGAGGGCGCCGCCCTGAAGATCATCCAGGCCGCGAGAGAGGCCGCTAACATAGGCACCTTCGTGAGGGCGGACGAGTACCTTGAGAAGAGGCTCACCATAGGGAGGATAACCACGGGCAGCAAGTCCCTCGATAAACTCCTCGGTGGGGGCATTGAGACGCAGGCAATAACCGAGGTCTTCGGCCAGTTCGGAAGCGGTAAGACCCAGCTCGCTCACCAGCTCTGCGTCAACGTCCAGCTCCCGCCGGAGGAGGGCGGCCTTGGAAGGGGGGCCATCTACATAGACACCGAGAACACCTTCAGGCCCGAGAGGATAGAGCAGATAGCCGAAGCGAGGGGGCTCGACGCCAAGGAGATACTAAGGAACATCTACGTCTCCAGGGCCTTCAACTCCAATCATCAAATGCTCCTCGTCCAGAAGGCGGAGGAGCTCATAAAGGAGAACAAGATCGGCCTCCTTGTGGTTGATTCCCTCATGGCCCACTTCAGGGCGGAGTACATAGGAAGGGGAAGCCTCGCGGAGAGGCAGCAGAAGCTTGGAAAGCACCTCTCGGACCTTCACCGCCTTGCAAACCTCTACGATATAGCGGTCTTCGTTACCAACCAGGTGCAGTCAAAGCCCGATGCCTTCTTCGGCGACCCGACCAAGCCGATAGGAGGTCACATCCTTGCCCACAGCTCCACCGTGAGGGTTTACCTGAGAAAGGGCAAGGCGGGGAAGAGGATAGCGAGGATGATAGACGCTCCCCACCTTCCGGAGGGCGAGGCTGCCTTCAGGATAACGGAGAAGGGCATAGAGGATTAGGGCCCCTCCGTGCTCTCTATTATTCTCCTTCTGAGCTCCTCGAAGTTGGTTCCGAATTTTGCCGAGACGGGGATGAATGTATCCCGGTAATCTTCCCACGTGCCGCTAAGCCCGAACTTCTCGATCAGGCGGTTTATCGTGGCTCCAACGTTCCTCACCTTGTCGAGCTTGTTGACGGCCACTATAGTGGGAATCCCGAGCTCCCTGAGGAACTGGAAGAACTCAACGTCTATCGGAATCTCCCCCCTCTTTTCCCAGCGCTCTATTATCTCGATGGCGCTTTTCCCATCCACCACGAGGACGGCCAGCTCTATGTCCTTAGCGTTCTCCTCTATGAAGCGCACTATCTCCGTCTTTATGCGCTCCTGCTTCGCCTTTGGAACCCCGCTCATGAAGCCGAAGCCCGGCAGGTCCACCACCTTTCTCCCGCGCCAGTTTATCTCCACGGGCTTCCTAGTCACACCGGGCCTCTTCCCCCTCTTGACGTCTTTTCCCGTGAGGCGGAATATGAGAGTGCTCTTACCAACGTTGGAACGTCCCGCGAATATTATCATTCTCTCACCCTTATCAAACTCCCCAGCTCGGTTTATAATCCTTGGGCGTCGAAAGGTTTTTTACCCATGAATCCCTGTAGTTATTAAGGCTAAATCTGGTGGTGGGGGTAATGGTTGAGGCTTCACAGGAAAACCTGCTCGTCAATAAGTTTCTCATCTCCCTCGTGGAGGGTTCGATACTCGGGTACGTCACGGGAATAACCGTGGAAGTTCAGGGGGACCAGTTCTTCTTCATCCTGAAGGTCAAGGCCCTCGAAAACATAGGCAAGACCGGGGAGTTCCACCCGGGCATGTTCTCCACGGAGAAGAAGGTTAAAATCGCCCCGAGCGACATAGTGAGCGTCGGCAAGGACGCCATAATCGTCGGCGACGGAAAGGTGCCGCCCCTCAAGGAAATAGAGCGCCTCGTCCAGGTGGCTGGAGAGTACTCGTCCCTCATAAAGGAGCTCGAGGAGAGGGATGCTGAGATTAGAAAGCTCAGGGAGGAGAACGTTTCCCTCTCGAAGCAGCTGGACGAGCTCAACCGCGAGCTGAGGCGCTACCAGGTTCTCAAGGAGGACTTCGAGCACCTCAAGGAGCAGCTGATAAAGCAGGAGGGCCAGCTTGAGATGGCCCGCGAGTACATAAGGCTCCTCGAGGGCCTCAGGCACGACATTGACGCCATAAAGGCGAGCGTGGAGAAGCTCGTTCAGGGCTACATCGAGGACGCCGTCAGGGGCGTTGTGGACGAAGAGTTGAACGCCAGAGGGCTGAAGAAGACCCTCCTCTGACGTTCCCTTTTTAATAGAACTTCCCAAAGTTGTGCTGGGGAATGGGGCACTGGACTATCTTTCTCGCCCACAGGCAGTCGGCGCAGCTCGGCTCGTTGCCCCAGCAGTCTATGTCGCTCGTCTTGACGAAGTCGCATGCATCAACCAGCGGACAGTCGGTACATGACGGGTACATGTAGTTCTTCATGGTGAAGCGGAACCACGTGTACTTCTCGCTCGTCCATATCTCGGCTAAACTCTTCTCCCTCACGTTGCCGAAGGAGTAGGCGTTGACCCTCTTCTCCCTGCCGAAGATGTACTCCTTGTAGGTGTGGAGGAAGCGGTAACATGGGGCAACCTCCCCGTCCCAGCGCACAACGGCAACATTGTTCTCGTCGAAGTCGCAGGAACGCTCCGTCTTCAGCTCGAAGTAGGGGAGCTTTATGTAGAGCCCGTTGTGGGCAACCTTGTAGAGCTCGTCGAGGAGTGGGACCATGTCAACGTTCCCATCGTAGATTATGTCATCGGTCTGTTCCGGTGTGAGCGGAAGGAGGTTCGAGACGAGCATGGAGTCAACGCCGAGGTCGAGGAGAAACCTCGCCATGTCGGGGAGCTGGCGGTAGTTCTCTTTCGTAACAACGACCTCAACCCCTATACTGGGCCTGTGCGTTCCGTACTCCTCGCGATACCTCACGAGCCTCTTTATCCTGTCGGCCGTGGCTGCAGCGGCCAGATGGCCGAGGGTTATGGCGTTTTGAGCGGTTGGAACCGTGTCCATGGAGAAGTAGATAAGCTCAACGCCGAGTCTCGCGAACTCCCGCAGCATCTCATCCGTCATCAGGGTTCCGTTGCTGCTCATGCCGAGGGCGAAGCCGCGCCTCTTGACTTCTCTCACCATGTCCATGAAGCGCGGGTGAACGGTTGGTTCCCCAATGCCGCCGAAGTAGACCATCTTGAGCTCCGGGAACTCCTCGGCATCGTCGAGTATTTTGAGGAAGAGTTCCCAGTCCATGTCGCCCTCTTCATCTTCCCAGTACTGCTTGAAGCACATCTCGCACTTGAGGTTGCAGCGGCTGGTGGTCTCGATGTAGAGGTACTTCATGTCGAGCTTCGGCCTAACTATGACCTTCCCATCCCACAGGGAGAAAGTGTACTCCTTTTCCACTTCAACCGCCCCCAGCCGGCGGGAAGATGCTAACGGTATCGTCTTCCTTCAAGGGTGTATCGAGGCCGTTGAGGTGTTCTATGTTCTTTCCGTTGACGAGTATCATGAATCCCTTCTCAAGCTCCCTCTTGAAGCCAGGGAACATCCTTTCGAGCTCGTCCAGCAGCTCACCCACGGTTTCGATGCCCTCCACTTCGAGCCTCCTCCTGCCCGTGAGCTCTATCAGCGTCGCGAACAGCTTTACGGTTGTCATTAAACCACCTTCCAGTTCATTGATTTTGTTCAAAGGAACTAAAAAATGTTGCTGGACAAAAGTGGGGAGTATACGTCTGTCTAAAATGTGAAGCCAAAAGAAAAAGGAAAGCTCACATGAGCTCTGCTATGCCGAGCTCTTCTGCCTTCTCCTTTGGAACCTTTCCGTCCTCCGTCCAGCCGCGGAGGGAGTAGTAGCGCGGCAGCATCTCCTTGAGCCTTACAACGTGTCCCTTGTTCGGTCCCTCTGGCATCGGCTCCTCAAGGAAGCGCTTGGGCAGGTTGTCGTCCCTCTCCGGAACGAGGCCGGCTTTGAGGTTGAATATCCTCTCCGCGTTCCATATCCTCTCGCCGATCTTGAGGTAGTCCTCGGTTGAAAAGTCCCAGCCTAGGGCCGCGTTGAGCATGTCGCGGTAGTCGTCCGCTCCAAGGCCGAAGGTCGTGAAGAGGCATAGTCCAGCGGCGTCAATTACCGCACTCAGGTCCTGGAAGACTATGAGCATCTTCACCTTCTCGTCGCTTATGTCGTGCGGGTCCATCTTGTAGGGATAACCTAGAATCTCGGGGCTTATCATGTAGTTCTTGATGTGGCATCCACCGCGGTTGTTGGTGGCATATCCTAAACCGTGTCCTTCAGCTCCTCTCGGGTCGTAGGCCGGGAGTTCAAGCTTCTTGACGCTCATGGAGTACTCCGGGTGGCCGTAGCTCTCCGCAAGACGGTACCCTCCCTCGGCCAGCTTGTCACCAAAGTCCTTCCTGTAGGCTATCTTCTCGATGTAGTAGTGGAGAACCTCCGTGTTGCCCCACCTGAAGGGCGGAGCGTCTCCGAGCTCCTCATCGGTGAGGTGGCCCTTCTCGTAGAGCTCCATAGCTGTGGCGAGCGTTCCACCCGTTGAGATGGTATCGAGACCAAACTCGTCGCACTGGTGGTTGGCCTCTATTATGCTCGCGAGGTCGTTTATGCCGAGGTTCGCTCCAAGGGCCCACGTGCTTTCATATTCGGGCCCCTCCGTCACTCCAACGGTCGGGAGCTTGTTGACCCTACCACAGCCTATCGGGCACGCGTAGCACGGCTGGTTCCTTATGAGGTACTTCGCCGCCATCGCCTCGCCGCTCTGCTCGTAGGCGTGCTCGAAAACTCCCGTCTGGAAGTTCCTCGTAGGATAGAGGCCGTTCTCGTTGATGATGTTGACGAGGACGGCGGTACCGTACTTGGGAAGGCCGCCTCCAGCAACGGGGTCGTTCTTGAGCTTGTTTATCTTCTCCCTAACCGTGAGCATGAACTTCTGCTTGTCCGCTATGGGAACGCTCTTGCTTCCCTCAACCGCTATGGCCTTGAGGTTCTTGCTCCCCATGACGGCACCGACTCCAGCCCTTCCGGCCGCGCGGTGGCCGTCGTTCATAACGGCCGCAAACTTAACGAGGTTCTCACCCGCTGGACCGATTAGGGCGATCCTGAGCTTCTTGCTCCCTATTTCCTTCCTCAGCGCTTCCTCGGTCTCGCTAACGATCTTGCCCCAGAGGTGGGAGGCATCCCTGATCTCGACGTGCTCGTCCTTTATGTAGATGTAGACGGGCTTTTCGGCCTTTCCTTCCACGATTATGCCGTCCCAGCCCGCGAACTTGAGCTCTGCTCCAAAGTAGCCGCCCGAGTTTGCCATGGTTATGAAGCCCGTGGCGGGGCTCTTGGTCACGACGTTGTACCTACCGCCGGTTGGCGCGCTCGTTCCGCTGAGTGGGCCCGGGGTAATGATCAACTTGTTCTCCGGGCCCAGGGGGTCCACCTTCGGGTCCATCTCCTTGAGGAGGAAGTATATCGCCAGCCCCCTGCTTCCGAGCCACTTCTTGGCCAGCTCCTCATCGTACTCTTCAACCTTCACCTCTCCCGTGGAGAGGTTTACGCGTAGAAACTTTCCCCAGTTGCCATACATGGGCATCGCCGTTCAATGTGTTGGACATTTATCCCTATAAAATTTGGCGAAAATAAAATACGTTACCGAGAATGAAAAGGTAAATACCCCCACTTACATTTCATTGGGTAAAGAAAAAATTGAAACAAATCTCATAAATTTCCAACCTTCCCTTGTCGTGAACTGCGAGGGTTCCAAGAATTGCCCAACCGGGACGGCCTTGGAGGGATGAGCATTATGGACGAATTCTCCAGGGGGCTAATCAAAATACTCTTCTCCCGTCAAGCTAAAGGGTGAGGGTGAAAAAGAAAAGTCACTCGATCTCGTGCATCTGGGGAAGGGTCGGAATCTTTATCGGCGCTCCAAACGCCCTGTCGCCGGCATCCCCGAGGCCGGGTAGGATGTAGCCGTGGTCGTTGAGCTGCCTGTCTATCTTGGTTACTATAACGTTCAGCTCCGGGAACTCCCCCTTAAGGCGCTCTATCCCCTCGGGGGCAGCTAAAACGCCGAGGACGATAAGCCTCTTTGGCTTTCCGTACTTCGAGACCTCCCTGAGAACCTTTACGAGGGTTGAACCCGTGGCTATCATGGGGTCGGCCACTATCACGGTATCCTCCGGTTTTATCTGGGGTATCTTTATGTAGTTCATCTCTATCTCGAACTTGGGGGCCTTTCCGCGGGAGGCCGAGACTATACCAACCCTCGCGTGCTCGAAGACCTTTATTAACCCCTCCATGAGCGGAATCGCCGCGCGAAGGACGGTGATTATGACAACGTTCCTCCTGTCCTTCACGACGATGCCCTCCGTCGTTTCGAGGGGGGTCTCGACCTTGATCCTCTCCACGTCCATGAGCTTCGTGAGCTCGTAGCCCATGTACCTCCCGAGCTTCACGAGCCCCTTCCTGAAGGCTATGCTGTCCGTTTCCTTGTCCCTGAGCTCCGTGAGTATCTCCATGATAAACGGGGAGTCCTCAAATGAATAAACGTCCTTCCACCTTTTGTCCTCAATCATCTTCCTCACCTCAGCAGTCCCTCAAGTATTATGGCCGTGAGGGCCCCAACGGCCATTCCCGATTCAAGAACGCTCGCCACGACCCGCGGAAAGTGCGCGAGGAACTCCGCCGGCAGCTGGGGAGCACCGAGGCCCGCTATGAGTGCCGTGGCCAGTATCAGGGTGTTCCTGTCGTTGAGTTCCACCCTCTCCTTTATTAGCCTTAGGCCCGTCACGCTTATCATTCCGTAGAGCGCCACCGTTAACCCTCCAAGGACGGGCGCTGGAATGGATGCAAGTAACCCGGAGAACTTGGGAACGATGGAGAGGGCCACGAGTATAAGCCCCCCAGCCTGTACCGCGCGCCTGCTCGCCACTTTTGTGAGGGCCACGAGCCCTATGTTCTCCGAGTAGCTCGTCGTTCCGCACGCCCCGAGGAAGCCCGCTATGGAGCACGCCACTCCCTCGCTCATTATTCCCCGGTTTATGTTCTTCCCCGTTATTGGGGCCTCCGCGATGGCCGATATCGCGTGGTAATCCCCAACGCTCTCGATTATGCTCACCATGAAGGCAAATAAGAGAGTCACTATGGCCCCCACGTCGAAGAGCGGCTTCCCCCACGGGAGCGGCTTCGGGACGCTCAAAACGGGGAGCTGTTCCAGTAGGGACAGGTCAACCATCCCCATGGCGAGGGCACTTATGTAGCCTACTGTGGCTCCTATTATGACGGGCATTGCTTTGAGGGCTCCTCTTCCGTGGAGGGCCGTGTAAACCGTCGTGGCGAAGGTTATGAGCGCCACTACCGTCGCCTTGGGTATGCTGGCTCCGCCCGGGTCGGCGTAGAAGTTGAAGAAGTACTTGACAGCAACATCGGCGAGGCTGAAGCCGATTAAGGTTATCGTCACTCCCGTTACCAGGGGCGAAAACAGTTTTCTCACCTTTCCGATGATACCGAAGGCCCCGGTGAACGCCTCCACCAGTCCCCCCACTATGAGGGCCCCCTCCGCCGCCGCCATGCCCACGGAGGAGCCTATGCTTATGAGGCCCGGTATGAAGGCAAAGCTCGAACCCTGCACGATTGGGTATCGCGAGCCCACAGTCGTCTGGAGGAGTGTGGCGATACCCATGGCGAGCAGAACGGCCTGTATAAGGGCCGCGATTTCGCTTCTTGAAAGCCCTACCGCGCTTCCCACAACGAGGGGAACGGTGACCGTCGCTCCAAACATTGCTAGAACGTGCTGGAGGCCAAAGGCGATGGCCTTCTTGGGTTCAATCTTATCGTCAATTCCAACTTTCATTCCGTTTCCCATTAAAGCCCGCTCAGGCTGTGACGGTGCACCTTTATAAAATTTTTGATGATCCGTCCGTCGTAATGTCAGTCCATTGGCAAAAAAGTGTTAAAAAATAAATCATTCCCTCCTCTTTCCGGGCTTCTTTATGTTGATTATGCGCTTCTTGGTCTTCGAGATTCCCTCCTTCCTCTCTTCGACCTTTCCGCGCTTCATGGCCTCCACGTCCTCCCTGAATGCCCACTTGAGGAGCGGCGGCGTTATGAGGACGGAGACCGTTATGAAGATGAGGGTTGCCGCTATGAACTTCTGGGCGTCGCTCTGGGGGATTGCCCCTCCGTGTATAGCCACCATGAGGTCAACGAGGGCCACCTCGGTCCTAGGTATCGAACCTATTCCCATCTGGAGCGCTTTCTTCATGCTCCATCCCATTATGACTGCCCCGAACCCCCTTCCAACGACCTTCCCAACAACTGCCACCACCGTGAGGACGGCCGCGAGGGCCAGGGCATCAACGCTCCCGAAAACCCTTAGGTCGAGCATGGCACCCGTGTAGACGAAGAAAACCGGAACCACCAGGCCGTAGGCTATGGCCTTAACGTCGTCAATTAACTTTTTCCCCTCCGGGAGCTTTGAGAGGACGAGGCCGGCCATGAACGCTCCCTCAATGGCCGCGTCGAACCAGTGCTGGGCGAGGGCGGAGAAGAGGAACATCAGGGCCAGCACCATCCCGAGGACCCCTTTCTCGACGTGGAGCCATTCGGCAAAGCGGACGTACCTGTCTATGCTGTACCACGCCACGATTCCCGTTATCACGAAGAAGACCGCCATCTTGCTCACGAGACCCAGAACGCTCCCACTGCCCACGGCGAATATCACGAGGGCTATCCCAAGGAAATCGTCCATAACGCTCGCGCTGAGAGAGGCGGCCCCAACGTCGCTCCTTAGAACGCCGAGGTCCATCATCACGCGGACGGTTATTCCAATGCTCGTTGCCGTGAGAAGGATTCCACCCGCGAAAGCCTCCCTGTTGGGGTACCCCATGAGGCGGAGCCCGAACCAGCCGAGGATCAACGGAACGAAAACGCCCATGACCGTGGAAACGGTCGCCACGGCCCCGGTCCTCTTGAGCATCTCAACCTCCGTGTCGAGTCCCCCGAGGAACAGGAGAAAGATTATGCCCATTTTCGCCAAAAACTCGAAGGTCTCGTTGGAGTGGAGGGTCAGGTGCTCGGGGCTGACGATGCCGAAGTACACTATGTTCCCGAGGAGCATTCCCATGAGTATCTCGCCGAGCACACCGGGGAGCTCAAAGCGCTCCATCAGGTGGTCTCCGAGCTTTCCCGCGATGAGCGCTACTCCGAGTGTGAAGAGGAGCCATGTTGCGTCCATTGCACTCCCCCCAGTCTCATGAGTCTAATGAACTCGTCTATCAGAAGTCTGAGGCTGACCTCCCCCACGAGCCTCCCCTCGTCGTCAACGACCGCAAGTATCTGGCTCTTGTAGTTCTTCATCCTCTTGAGGGCCTCCAGCACGGTGGCATCCTCGTCTATCGTCATGACGTTCCGCTCCATAACGTCGCTCGCCGTCTCCGCCCCGCTGAGTATGGACTTGAAGAGAGTGCTTATGTTCCCGAACCTCGCCTTGGTGTCCTCAGGCGGTAAGAGGATGTTCATAACGTCGAGGTACCTTATTACCCCGAGGAGCCTCATGCTCTTTCTGTCCTCGACAACCCACACGTGATGTCTCGTTCTGAGGAGCTTGAGAACGTCCACGATGGATGAATCGGCACTGACCACGGGCATACCCGAAATCGGTGGCATTATGCTGCCGACTTTTACCGAATGAAACGTCTGGAGGGCCCTCTCCACATCCGACATGCCATCACCTGGAGGGGGTTGAAAAATTGAATATTTAACGTTTTTTGAGCTTTAAATGGCATTCATGAATCTTTATGTTCATCAAAAAAATATGGCATGAGATGCCAGAATTTAAAGTCCTTAAATGCCTCTTTTCAGCCAAAGAACGTCAATAAGCGTAGAGAACCCAGAGGCCCACACCGATCAGCGCGGCTCCCGCGAGCATTGAGAGTTCCCTGCTCCTCTGAACGAGCCTCTGTGAAACGCTCTTGCTCTCGCTTATACCCCCCATCACGAAGAGGATGACGATTAGGGGGAGGACGAATATCAGGTTGTACAGGGCCAGGAGAAGGTACGTCAGGGAGCCGACCTTGGATATGAGTATGGCGTAGATAAGGTAACTCCCTGCCGAGCAGGGTAAGAGTGTGAAGGACACTATAACGCCGAGGGTGAATGCCCCGAGGACGGTGGCGTCCTTGCTGAATATTTTGCGCCTCACACTGCCCTTCCCTGCTATCCTTGAGCGCTCAAGGTAGCCCGTAACCATGGTGTAGGCTCCGAAGGCTATCGCAAGGGCGCCGGCCACCCATGCGGGTATGGACTTCGAGAAGACGACAAGCCCCACCCCAAGGGAGTAGTAGGAGAGGTATATCGCCACCACGAAGGCCAGCCCGACCCTGTAGATTTCCGTCTTGGAAACCTCCTTCACGGACAGGGCTATGAGGAGCATGGAGTATATCACGAAGGTGCAGGGGTTTATTGAATCGGAGAGCGATAGGCCCAGAAAAGGCATTATCCATTCCTTCAGTCCGAGGAGCGTCAGGGCGGTTATGCTTATGATGAAGGAAAGTGAAACTATGGCCAGCAGTGCCCACGCATCCCTCCTCATTCCACCCACCACGGAAAATTGGAAATGGAAGTTTTAGGGCTTTCTAAAACCGGAAGTGGACAACTAATGGTTGGCCCTCCTCATGAGGAGCGGAAGCAGCGCGAGGAGGCCTATGAAGGCCGGCCCGCAGGTTTTGTTTTCATTTGTTCCCGTTGTTGTGGGAAGTGCTGTACTCGTTGTTTCCGTCGTTTCTGTGTTGGATGTCGTTGTCGGGGAAGTGCCTGTCGTTCCCGTGGCACTCCTGTGCTCTATGAACAGCGTTTCGAGCTTCGCTATGGTCTGGGCACCTTCCGTCTCGTTGCGGGGTATGAGGTAAACCTTTCCCCCCGTCACGAGAAACATGCCGTTCCTCTCCTGCGCCTCTTTTATTATCTCGGGCGTTGCCGACACATTGAACTCCCCTTCTATGATAGCGTAGAGCTTTCCGTCGTAGGCTATGCCTATTGCCGGGACGCCACTTATCCCCGTAAGCCGGTATATCTCCCCGAACAGGGCTGAGTTCTCGTCGTTGTTGACGAGCTCGTAGTAGGTCAGGCTGTCCGCCCCGAAGGCCTTGGGTATCTCTTCCTTCATCTTTTTACAGTGGGGGCACGTGGCGGCTCCGTACATGTAGAAGTGCACCTTCTTGGGGTCTATCTCTCCCTGTGCCAGCGCGTGGGAGAGCGTTGAGAGCACTATCAGCAGGATCACGAGGCCGTACAATTTTCTCATGGAATCACCTATGTACCACTGTGTGCCATAGGATATAAACTTATCCCTTAATGATAAGAAAATAGAAAAGTCAGAGCTTCTCGAGCTGGCCCTCCGCAATGTCCCCAACGATTGGGAACTTGTAAAGCTCCCCTTGGTAGGCCTTGAGCATTCCAACTATCCAGACCACCAGCCCAAGCAGGTTGAGGAGCACCGCCAGCAGCCACCCCAAAAAGGGGATTATACCGAGGATTATCTGAAGCACTATGATTCCGAGGAATATTATGGTGGACTGCATGGCGTGGAAGCGCACGAATTTGCTCTCCTTCTCGAGCAAGAGCAATGCAATCCCCGTCACTGGGCCCAAGAGATACGCCAGTGCCCCCTCGATATTCTCCTCAAGACCGAGGGAGGTTTTCTTAACCCCTCCGGTTTCGTCAATTTCCTCCATGGCAAAACAACCTCCCAAAGTTAATCAGAGAATATTTGAATTTATACTATAAGGACTTTTCCATTCAAACAATTTTCATTGGAAATATTGAAAATTGCGGACGTTGAAATTTATAAAAGAGTCACGCCTCCCTGAGGGGGAGGGCCCGCCTTATGCGCTCTATGAGTTCCTCCTTCTTTTCCGAATCCTGGAGGGCTATCTCGAGCACCTGGTCTATGGTCTCAACGGGGAATATCTCTATCTTCTCGGCCTTGTCCTTGCTGAGGAAGACGTCCTTCTCGTTCGCCTTGGGGATTATTACCGTCTTTATGCCCGCCTCGATGGCAGCCTCTATCTTTGGTGTCGCCCCTCCTATTGGAAGCACCTCGCCGCGGACGCTTAAGGAACCGGTCATGGCCACATCCTGCCTTATCGGTATCTCTTCAAGGGCCGAGATGACGGCGGTTGCGACGCTTATGCTGGCTGAATCTCCTTCAACGCCCTCGTAGGTCTGGAGGAACTGGACGTGGATGTCGTACCTGCTTATGTCCTCACCCTTGTAGCGCTTGATTATCGCCGAGACGTTCTGAACTGCTTCTTTTGCTATCTCCCCGAGCTTTCCGGTGACTATTATTTTGCCCTCCTCTTTGCTGGCGGCGGGTGCGACGACGGCCTCTATTGGCAAAACAATACCACTCTGCTCGCCTATGACCGCCAAACCGTTCACCCTTCCTACCTCGCCGCCCTCGCTCTTTATGACCTGGTACTCCTTCTTGTTCTCTATGTACCAGTCCGCGAGCTGCTTCTCGAGGGGCTTGGCCATCCTTAGGGCCTTAAGCACGTGCTCCCTCGTCACGTAGTTGTAGCCCTCGCGTATCGCCATGTCTCCAGCAGCCCTCACGACACCGCCGAGGTCGCGGAGGCGGAGCGTTAGGTGTCCCTTTCTTCCGGCTCTCTTCTGGGCCTCCCTCACTATCTCCTCAACGGCCTCCTTCGTGAAGTGGGGTATCTTCCCATCACGCTTAACCTCTTGTGCCACGAACTGGACGAGCTTCTTCCTGTTCTCGAGGGTGTCCGGCATGGTGGTTCTCATGTAGACCTCGTAACCGTACCCCCTTATACGGGAGCGCAACGCGGGATGCATCTTCTCTATGGTGTCGAGGTTTCCGGCGGCCACCAAAATGAAGTCGCACGGTACAGGCTCCGTTCTCACCATCGCACCGCTTGAGAGCTCGCTTTGGCCCGTTATGGCGTGTCTCTTCTCCTGCATCGCGGTAAGGAGGCTCTGCTGCATCTTTATGCTGAGGGTCGCTATCTCGTCTATGAAGAGGACGCCCTTGTTGGCCCTGTGTATCATTCCGGGCTCAACGCGCTCGTGGGCCGGCGTCCCAAGTCCGCCGCTCTGGAACGGGTCGTGCCTCACATCGCCGAGTAAAGCGCCAGCGTGTGCACCCGTGGCGTCAACGAAGGGCGCCTTGTTCCTTCCGCAGTTGTCAATGAGGAGTTTTGGCACCATGGCCTGGCTCTTCAGGCGGAGGTTTGATATGGCCATGAGGGACACTATGAAGACGAACATTCCGAAGAGGAGCGTTTCGGCGCTCGGACTCATTATGAGGGCCAGCACCACGACGAAGAGCACCGCAAGCAGGAGGTAGGACTTTATGTTTTCCTGCTCCTTGGCCTTCTGGCGGTAGCGCTCGACTATTTTCTTCCCCTGGCAGGCCGGAACGGTCTTGATCCTCGGCATGTTCTCGTCTTCGGGATTCGGAAAGACCAGAACGTCCTCCAGCTCCTCCGTGGGGAGGAGTTCGGCCATGGCCTGACCGAGCATTGACTTGCCGGTTCCGGGCTCGCCTATGAGGAGGACGTGCCTCTTCTGCTTGGCGGCGGTTTTTATAACCTCCACGGCGTGATCCTGACCAATAACCTGGTCTATGAGCTTTTCGGGAATTTTAACCTCCTCGGTGGTTTCAAACTCCACCCCGAGCTCAAGGGGCTCCCCCGCTGTGAGCTCCCTTTCAACCTCTCTCTCATCCATGGCTCACACCTTCCTCTCCCTGCTCTCCATTAAGATGGACATTTTATAAAGGTTTGCCGGGATGGGTTGAACCGTTGCATTCTTCGGGAGAATCCAGAACGGTCAGGTTTCCCAGTAACGGCTGGATGTTGGGGTTATGTGGGCCTTTCTTATCCCATTCCACCCCCGCCTGGCATTTTACCTTGGAAAGAAGGGTTCTCCAGGGGATGCTCCCCCTATGAACCCATCTACCTGGTTCGTGGGGATGGTGGTTGAGGGTTTTGGGATAATGCGGTGGAATCTATGAATGCTCAATCAATACACTTTACATGGAGATGCTCTATGAGAACCCGGCCACTGAAACCGACGTCATTCTTCTCTAAGCTCTCTGGAGGGGCATAAAGAGAATGATGAAAGTAAGAGGGATAGAAGTGGAAAAGAAAGACCAACATCTTGTCTTTCTTTTTCTACGGTAGAAAACTTTATAATGATGACCTTCTACTGCATAATGGTGGTGAAAGTGCTCAAAGTCCAAGTCAGGAAGCACATCAAGAGGCAAAAGAAGAGGGGTAAAGCCTATAACGTCGAGCAGAGGCTTATTTACATCCCTTCAAAAGTCGAGCTTCCGGAGAAGGTTTACCTCCTCACACCAGAGGAAGTTCAGGAGCTGGCCGAGCTGATTCCGGCAGAGAAGAGACCAAGTTGGCTGGTGGTGGAATGAAGACTCTCGTGATTTCCGTGGATAGGAGCAGACAGAAAAGAACTATCTACGCCCTCGTAGAGATAGATTATAATAATCTAAGTGAACTCCGAAAACGTGGGGGCTGGCTTAAGCACATTGCAGAACTTAGAAAACAGGAAAAAAGAAATTACGTTGCGAAATTTCCAAAAAGATTTGCGGACATTAAACCCCTTCTCAAGAGAGTTATTATAACCCCTTCCTTCAAAGAGATCAAGGATGAAATAATAAACATGGATAAAGAGATTAGAGTCCTCATAGTGGATGACACCGTTCTTAAAAAGCTCGAAGAGTATAAAAGCCGGAAAAACATCTTCAAAGAGAGTGTTGCCAAAAACAGGCGGGAATTCCATCACATTGTTTTGCTTACTGACAATCTAGCATACATTTCCCGCGAGATTTACGAGAAGAACCGTAATCCGAACGCACTCAAAAAAGAACTGCGGAAAAGGGGAATACTGTGAAGCCCTTCTCACGGTGCATCCCTGGCTTCATGAGGGTCTGCCAGGGCCACCACTCAAAGGGCCAAGTATACAATTCTCGTATACTTCCCATTATACTGTGAAGTATAAGGGATATATAAAGATTTCTTCGAAGATTTCGATACTGTCAGGATAACTGGGGCATCACCTCCTGAAACCATTCGGTAATATTGCCCGGAAGATTAGGTAATCCGGACGGCTAATACTTCCCGGCTCTCAACATCAATAGCCGCCCAGAAGTACCACTTCCTCCCGTTGATCTTCACCACAGTCTCATCAACTGCAATGAAATTCCGCTGTTTTTTGAGTGCTAAGAGTTTTGGTTGGTAAACTGCTTCTGCTGTTTTTTGAATTGTTTCCCAGACGGTTGTGTGGCTGATTCTGTGATTAGAAATTCCTAACAGGTATAAAACGTGGCATTCAAAGGTTTGTGGTTCTTTTGGAGTTCGCCAGTCGTTGCAGGGATTCCTCCTAAAATTCGCGAGAGGAGCGAATTAACTTCCATCCAAGCTTGTTTTTAACTGAGTTCGCTTTTTAATCGACGCCCGAAGGGCGTCAGGGGAAGGAACTCTTTCCGCGCGGCTAATAAAGGAAATTCACTCCCGAACACAGCATAGTGGAGGAAATCCACTTGTTATTTTGGTATCTTTTAAGAAGAACCACGAACCTTGATCAAACTTCGCGCAGGCGAAGTTTGTTAGACTTATGGTGCCCCGGCCGGGATTTGAACCCGGGTCGCGGGATCGAGAGTCCCGCATGATTGACCGGGCTACACCACCGGGGCTCGATATTAGGGGTGAGGGAGCCTTTAAAAATCTTTTGTTTTTGTCGAGGATACTGTCAGGATAAGCTGAGGGGTTATGTTTAAATCTAGTTGTGTCACCTCAGAAAAAGTGGTGGAGAAATATGAAGGCTGAAACCATTATTTACTGGCTGGTCTCAGCCTTAAACCCTTCTCGCAGGAATAGAATCCCAGTGGAGGAGAAAATTCAGGCGATAAGCCTGTACTCACAGGGTTTAAGTTACAGACAAGTCGCCAGAATCCTCGGAATCGTACAGAAGGGTCCCAGAAGGCTGGTGGTCAGTTACCCTCACAGTATCAACGGTCTGTTCGTCACTCCTTGGCTTTCAGATCTCTTATGAGTTCCTCTAATGCCTTATTGGCCTGAATCCTTGAATAGAACTCGTATTCCCTTTTTATGAATTGATAGTGATCCCTTTCGTCCTTTGCTAGTTCATACATGATTTTCTTATGCTCTGGCTCTTGTAATAGGTCCATGATCATTAGATAAATCCTCTCTGCAAGCTGTTCGGCTTCCATTGCTATCTTCAATACATCCAAATAGTCCTGTACAGTCTTCAGGCGGTAATCCTTTTCTACAAACGTCTGGACCCAGCTCTTGATTTCAGGATTATGGGGGGTATCGTTTGGAAACAGGCTTTTAAACAGTTTTCGAAGCTTTCTATCGTGCATAATCTCAATATCTAAAAACTTTTTGAATGTCTCCTTTGGATAACCCTCTGGGAGATGAGTATAAAGAAATTGGTACATGTCGGAGGAATCTATCTCTCCAAGGAGGGCATAGGACAGAATATCTTTTAGGGGTCTACCTCTTAGCTCTTCCAGCGATTGTCTTACACTTTCTGAGATACTGGCTTTCTCCATGAATATTTCAAGTGCTTTGCTCATGGCCTCACCCCCTTTAAGGAATATCATAAAGCAATATTTTAAAGTTTCTTTTGGGTAGTATCTCAAGGGTTATGTATAAATTATGAAATATGTAAAGGAATTAGAAGAACAAAACGACGGCGTCTCCTATCACCGCCGTCTCGACCTCTTCTCCCTCGCTGAAGACCGCCTTCCTGAGCACGATGTCCTCCTTGGCCAGCTCGACCCTCTGGCCCTCTACCTCGAACTCGACCTTTCCGCTCTCCTTGAGCGCCTTTGCAACCTCTTCCGCGTTCTCCTTGAGGTAAGCGGTTATCTTCGGCACGAGCTTTCCGTAGCGCGGTCCCACCGTCCTGAAGTTCGGCTTTATCTCGATGATCCTCTCCTCAAGCTCGGGCTCGCCCCTGATTATCTCAAGCTTCTCGATGTTCATGGTTCCCGCGATGTCTTTCTCGATGGCCTTGAGAGCCTCGTAGGAGTCGGTCGCGTAGATTGCCACGTGCTTGAGCTTGGCGTTGAGCGAGAGGCCGTGGCCGTTCTTGTAGCGCCTCATGGCACCGACTATTTCGCGGGCGAGCTCGCCGAGCCTCTCGGCCTCCCCGTCAATCTTGCCCTCGTTGTACTTCGGCCATTCGAGGAGGTGGACGCTCCTGGCACCGACGTGCCCCTTGAACATCTCCTGGTAGAGCTCCTCGGTGATGTGGGGAGCGAGCGGAGCAAGGAGGAGCATCACGTTGTAGAGCAGCTCGTAGAGGGCAGCCTTTGCCTTGAGCTTGCTCTCCTCGTCGTCGCCGTAGAGCCTGTATTTGACCATCTCGATGTAGTCATCCGCCACCTCGTGCCAGATGAAGGTCATGAGCTCCCTCGTGAGCAGGTTGAAGCGGTACCTCTCCATCTCCTCCGTGGAGAACTTTATAACGCGGTGGAGCCTGCTGAGTATCCAGCGGTCGAGGGGTTCGAGCTCCTCCGGAGCCCCCGCCGGGTCGAAGCCTTCCAGATGGCGCTCGGCAAAGCGGTAGATGTTCCAGACCTTCTGGAGGAAGCGGTAGTTGTAGTCAACGGTCTCCCACTTGAACGGGTGATCCTCTCCCGGAGGTGCCAGAGCGGTCCAGAGCCTTAGGGCATCGGCACCGTACTTCGGGATGACCTCGTCGGGAGCGACGACGTTGCCGTAGCTCTTGCTCATCTTCCTTCCGTCCGGGCCGGCGACCATACCGTTGATGAGGATGTCCTCCCAGGGCTTCTCCCCGGTGAGTACCCACGTCCTGAATATCGTGTAGAAGGCCCACGTCCTTATGATGTCCGTTCCCTGCGGCCTGAGGGCGGTGGGGAAGTTGTGCTTGAACCAGCGCTTGGCATTCTCATCGCCCTTGAGTGCATCGTGCCATTTGCTTATTATGAGGGCGGTGAGGCTCGAATCAACCCAGCAGTCGAGCACGTCCGTGACCGGCTCCGGGTCGCTTCCGTCGGAGCACTTCCTCGGCGGCTTGTCAAAGCGCGGGTCTACCGGAAGGTCCTCCTCGTCCGGGAGGATTATCTCGCTGTTCTTGCACACCCAGAACGGGATAGGCGTTCCGAAAACGCGCTGCCTGCTTATGACCCAGTCCCAGTCCATGCTCTCGGCCCAGTCCTTCAACCTTAGGAACATGTCGCTCGGATACCAGTTTATCTTCTCGGCCACCTTGACTATCTCCTCGGTGAAGTCCTTCACCTTGATGAACCACTGCTTCTTTGGAAGGAGCTCGATGGGCGCCATACATGAGCTCCTCTCCGTGTGTCTCAGAACCCTGTGGTGCACCTTCTTCTTGTCGTAGAGGAGGCCCATCTTCTCGAGGTCTTCGGCGATCTTCTCCTTGGCCTCCTCGGCCTTGAGCCCCTCGTAGGGCCCGGCGTTCTCGTTCATGGTTCCGTCCTCGTTGATGGCTATGATAACGGGCAGGTTGTAGCGCTTCTGCCAGACTACGTCCTGCTCGTCACCGTAGGTACAGTTGTAGACCGCTCCAGTTCCGAACTCGGGGTCAACGTCCTCATCCGCTATAACAGGAACCTCGCGCTCGAATATCGGGAGCCTCACCTTCTTTCCAACTACGTCCTTGTAGCGCTCGTCCTTGGGGTGGACGAAAACTGCCACACAGGCCGGCATGAGCTCGGGCCTCGTGGTGGCTATTGGGACATAACCAGAACCATCCGCCAGCGGGAGCTTGATGTAATAGAGGAAGCCGTCCTCCTCAACGTAGCCAACCTCTGCCTTCGCCAAACTCGTCCTGCACCTGGGGCACCAGTAAACCGGGTGCTCCGAGCGGTAGAGCATTCCCTTCCTGTAGAACTCGAGGAGCGATTTTTGAACGGCTGCCTTGTACCAGTCGTCCATCGTGTGGTATTCCAAATCCCAATCGGCTGAGTAGCCTATCCTTATGAACTGGTTTCTCATCGCTTCTATGGCCTGCCAGGTCCACTCTATACACTTTTTGAGGAAGAGCTCGGGCTGGTCCTTGCTTATTCCGAACTCCTTCTCGACCTTGAGCTCGGTCGGGAGGCCGTGGTTGTCGAAGCCCTGCGGGAAGAGCACGTTGTAGCCGGTCATCCTCTTGTAGCGCGCGATTATGTCAATCCACGTGTGGCTGAGAACGTGGCCGAGGTGGAGCGTTCCGCTCGTGAACGGAGGGGGCGTATCAATCGCGTAGCTCGGCCTCTTTTCGTCGAGCTCGTACTTGTATATCTTCTCATCGAGCCAGAACTTCTGCCACTTGGGCTCAATCTTCTCGGGTTCGTAGTTTTTAGGAAGCATGGGCATCACCTTTAGTCCCTTTTTTGGATGGCTCAAACTCAGAAGAGGGGTTTAAAACATTTCCCGGTGGCGCCTCGACTAACCCAAAACGCTTGGTTCTCTGGCCTGGGTCATATGCACATCCATGGTTTTCGATGGACGATAGGCACCACCGAACCCCATAAGGAGCCACTGCTTTAAAAAGTTTTCGCGCGACCGTGGCACGGAAAGCCGGCTTGTCAAAAGGGAAATGTCAAAATGAAAACTGACCTCCCCCTGAAGGGCGAGGCCTTCGGAAGAAAAAGGTAAAGGGCTCTCAACCGGGCTCAAATGCTTCCTCGAATTCCCTCTCAATGGCCTTCGGCGCGGTCAGGAGGCTGGCCACTATCATAACGACCGCCGAAACTAGGGCGCCGCTGACGTATATGTACTCCCAGTAGCTGAAGCTCACGAGTCCCGCTATTCCCACAATCGCCGTTAGGGAACCGGCGAGCATGCCGAGCAGTGCCCCCTCCTTCGTCGCCCGCTTCCAGTAGATTCCGAGTATGAGGGGCACGAAGACGCCCGAAGTGTAGATGTCGTAGGAGTATATGAGGAGCTCGACTATGCCCTGTATAGTCAGCGCCGCCACGAGGGAGAGGAGCCCTATCACCACGGTTGTCACTATGGAGAGCCTCAGCAGCTTCCTGTCGTCGGCCTCCTTTGCGAAGCTCTGGTAGAAGTCCTTTACCACGTGCGATGTTGCAGCAGAGAGCAGTGAGTCCGCCGTGCTCATAACCGCCGCGAGGATTGCCGCCACGAATATGGCCCCCACACCGCTTCCGAAGACAGTGATGACGAGCTTGGGAACGGCGGTCTTTGGTGAGTCTATTATTGCCTGGGGGTCGTTCGAGAGTGCGAGTGCGAGCATCCCCGCGAGTGCAGGCAGTATCGAGAGCGCCATGAGGAGCAGGCCGCTGTATATGGCCCCCTTCCTGGCGGTTCCTTCGTCCTTAGAGGCGAAGAGCCTCTGGTAGAAGTCCTGCCCTATGAGTGTGTACATCACCGTGGCAGCTAGGGTGAGGGCGAGGAGAGAGAATCCCAGTGAGGTGAAGTTAAAGTACTCGCCCGTCGCCTGGGGCAGGTTTGGAACGTTTGCCAGGCTTGCCCTGAGCCCTCCGAAGCCCCCCACCTTGTTCAGTCCGAGGATAACCGCGATGAGCACCCCAACGCTCCCGAGTATCACCTGGATGAAGTCCGTTAGCGCCACGGCCCACAGCCCCGAAAAGGCGGTGTAGGCGATGAATATCAGCGTGGCAAAGACCGCTCCCGCGGTTCCCGGAAGCCCTATTGCCTCGAAGACGGCCGAAGCTGCCCATACCTGCGCTCCAAGTATCCCAACGAGGGCCAGGAGCGATAGTGTCGCCGCAAGAAGCCTTATCGTCTTGCTCTTGTACCTCATCTCCAGAACGTCGGGGACGGTGTACAGAGCCAGGGCACGCATGGGCTTCGCGAGGGTTACACCAAGGAGCAAAAGCCCCAGCCCGCAGGCAAAACCGTACCATATTCCACCTAACCCGTAGGTGGCTCCCCAGCTAGCTCCGCCGAGGATGAAAGCCACCACCATAGTGAGTGGCTGCAAGAGTCGCTGTGGTCAGTGCCAGTCCAAGTCTCCTCCCGGCCACGAGAAAATCGGCCGAGGTCTTAATGTACTTCCTTGCGTACGCTGATATCCCTAGCATCGCTCCCATGTAAACCAGGAGTGTTGTCCAAACTACGTCCATTTTGCGCACCTCTTCGAAAGTACAAAAGGGCCAAGCTTGAAAATCATTTAAACTTTGTGGCTGTAAAATTGTCAAAATGACAACAACCATTCGGAGCCGATAGAGGAAGCGTTATATAAACTGAGGGCTTAATCTAGGACAGGTGATTGCATGAAAAGGGTGGTAACGGTATTAATGCTCCTCGCCCTGCTCTCGGGGCTGGGAAACGTACATGGGGCCGTGCTAATAAGCAACCCCAAGCCACCGATAGTTCTCCTCGGGACCCCGTATCCCCAATACCTCTCGGTGCTCCCCAACGAGACCTTCGATGCCTACTTCTACATCGTTGAGGATATAGACGTTGAGGAGATAAACTTCTACTACCGCGTCAACGAGGGCGAATGGATAAAGCGCTACTCCGATAGGGTTCCGATAAACGAGAATCCAGCTATGTACGACTACTTCTTCAGCAGGTTCACAACGACGAACTTCACGCTAAGAACCGAATACAGGAAGGCGGAGATACCGCCCCAGCCGGCCGGCTCCAGGGTGGAGTTCAAGGTGGTGGTCAAGGACAAAGAGGGGCACGTGGTCGAAAGCGAGAGGGGCTTTTACATAGTCTCCAACCCGGAGGGGACGCGCGTACTCATAGTTGACCCCACGATAGAGGCGAGGCTCTTTATCCAGAACTGGGAGAACATAGAGGCCATGGTGAACGGTACCAAGAAGGGCTACCCCTACAATCTGAGCGATTACGAGTCCAGACTCTCGGAGCTGGCGCCGTTGAGGGGTTACATAGACTTCCTTCCAGAGCACCACTGGGAGCTCCTCGGTGAGAGGTACAGAATAGGCATAATATCCCCCGATGAGCTCGAGGGCGCCCTTGAGGACTTCAACCCGAAGGTTGTCATACTGTCAAACCTCTGGCGGAACGAGTGGTCTCTCTCGGAGGGAGAGGTGGCGGAGCTCGTGGACTACCTCAGGAGCGTCAACGGTGGTTTAATAGTAACCCACGGCACACTCTACGATGGAACCGTCTACGCGGATGGCACGGTGGAGATGCTGGGTACCAGGAACATTGGCACCCTCAAAAACTTCAAGAAGAGTCTTGCAACGGCCCTCGGTCTCTACATGCTCCCGCTGGTTGAGAGCACCAAGGACGAGTCCTTAAAGGCTGGAAAGGCAGCTATAGCGGAGATACCTGCAGTGCAGCCCTTCATACCCTCCACAGGCAAGCTCATCTCCAAGGATTTGAGCCTCATCTCCGGGCCGGTTGAGTTCGCCAACGGCACCTACGGCGAGTTCGGCTGGCAGTACCTCCTCCCTGAGAGCAGCATAGGCTTCGCGAAGGAAAAGATAAGGGCCAAGAAGAAGGACTTCAAACCCGTGCTGGAGAAGCTCATGAACGTTGAGGCGGCCAAGTTTGGAAAGGCCGCCTACGACAAGGCCCTCTACGCCCTCGACTTCCCGCTCGTTGACGCGGTAAGGAACGCTGAGTTCGCCGATGACAGCGTCTCCCTAACGGTGGGAACAGATACCGTAACCGTCAGCCCCGACCCCTCCACCCTCGAAAAGCTCAGGCTTTTAAGCGCCATCAACGGAGACCTCGTCGAGATAAAAGCCCTCTCCAACGACTACCTGCTCTCCGTCATCACGAAGGACGAGAGGAGCAGGGGGGACGGCATAAGGAGCGCCTACATTTCCTTCTCAATAGAGAACGGCGGTGAGGACGAGTTCACAATTCTAAGCAGCCTCGTGGACTGGGCCTCCAAGTTCGAACCCGTTAGAACCTTCGCCCCTGGGATACAGGTCACGATACTCTCCAATGATATTGACTGGGCCGTTAGGGGGGAGGAGTTCGCCAGCAGGCTAGGTGAGATGGGCGTCATGGTGAACAGGGTGACCCCTGATCAGTTCGATGGTGCCAAGGATTCGAGGATAATAGTAATCCTCGGAGGACCCAAGGCCTACGACGGCGTTGGAGACTACGTGAAGGAGGCCCTGACCCCCGAGGAGCAGGAGGCCATAATAAAGGGCGAGAGGGGCATCTTCGTTAAGCGCGACGTCTGGGGCAAGAAGCAGATCGTGATAGTGCTCGCGGGTCAGGGGAGAACGGAAACGGGACAAAAAGTGGAGAGGTACGAGAACGCCATTGACTCGGACTACCTCAGCTACCTGGCCGAGTTCCTGCTCGGCTGATCTTTTTTAAATTATCAGGGAGACAAGGTCCCATATAGCCTTCTCCGGGTCCTTAGCCTTCGTAACGCCGCTCGCGAGGAGTACACCGACGCTTCCAAGTTCGAGGGCCTTCTTGACGTCCTCGCCGGTGCTTATTCCCGCGCCCGTGAGAACTCCAACCTCGGGGTTGACCTTCTTCACGAGCTCGACCGTGTTGGTGACGACCTCGGGCTGGGCCTTGCTCACGGGGATTCCAGTGCCTATGAGTTCCGGAGGCTCAACCGCCACGTAATCAGGTCCGAGGGCGGCCGCCGCCGCTGAAACGGCAGGGTTGTTTGTGCAAACCATCGTCATTAGTCCAAGCTCCTCCGCCCTTGCTATGGATGCCTCGAGGTCCGCCAGAATCATCCTCCTCTCGGAGTGGTTGAGGAGCGTTCCAACGGCCCCGGCCTCCTTCACGCTCTCCGGGAGTATGTGCCCCGTGTGGCTTCCCGGCTTCACGGGGTCTATGTGCTGCGCAAAGACGGGTATCTCGACCTCGCTGGCTATGCGGTAGAGGTCGGCGGGCTGGGGGGCTACCACGAGCGTTATTCCCGTCTCCTTCCACACCTTCTCGGCAGCTTTGGCTATCCTAAGGGCCCCATCGCCGGTGGCCTCTATGTAGGTCTTGAAGTTTATCGCTATAATAGGCTCCTTCAGCTTCACGTGTATCACCGTAAGTGAGTTGCGTTTATTCCTTAAATGCTTTATCTATTTGGGCGGGAAGACCCCTTCTGAAAGGGAGGGATGAAAGCCAGCAACCATTAAAAACTCCACCTATTAAAAAATAATAGGTGGTCGCCCACGTATCTCACCCAAAAGAACCACCTTCGAGCGGACAAGAAAACCTACAAACTCCTCAGGACGCTAACACACCTATCCAAAGACCTCTACAACATCACCCTCTACACGGTTAGACAACACTACGAGCTGAACGGGACTTTTCTACCCTACACAAAAGCATACCACATAGTTAAGAACAGTGAACCTTACAAGCTCTTACCGAGCCAAGTCGCACAGCAAACGATGAAAATCGTGGAAAGGAACTTCCGCTCATTCTTCCACGTGCTCAACGAGAGAAAGAAGGGAAACTACAACAGACCCGTGAGACCACCGAAATACCTTCCGAAAAACGGCCACTTCGTCCTAATCTTCCCATACCAGTCCTTCAGGGTAAAAGAAGACAGGATTATCCTCACCCTCGGAAAGAACTTCGCCGAGAAGTATGGCGTTAAACACCTTGAAATCCCGCTTCCAAAGAACGTTAAAGGCCACAGGATTAAGGAAATTCGCATTCTTCCGAGATACAACGCTCTCTGGTTCGAGGTCGAATACGTCTATGAAGTCCAGCCTGAGGAGAGGGATTTAGACCGTTCAAAATACCTCGCCATTGATTTGGGTCTGGACAACTTCGCCACCTGTGTTTCCACCACTGGGACGGCCTTCATAATCGAAGGTCGGGGGTTGAAGAGCTTCAACCGGTGGTGGAACAAGGAGAAGGCGAAGCTCCAGATCCAGTATGACAGGCAGGGAATTAAGTTCGGGCGAAAGATGGCGTGGCTTCTCAAGAAGCGGAAGAACGTGGTGAACGATTTTATGAACAAGGCGGTAAGCTACATCGTGAACTACTGCCTTGAGAACGGTATTGGGAACGTCGTCATCGGGGAGCTGAAGGGAATAAAGCAGAACGCCAATCTCGGAAAGAGGAACAACCAGAGCTTCCAGTTCGTTCCATACGGCCTCTTCAAGCGGAAGCTCAAGGCAAAGTGCGGGCGGTATGGTATTAACTACATCGAGGTTGATGAGGCCTACACGAGCAAGGTTGATGCCCTCGCCCTCGAACCGATTGAAAAGAGGGACAAGTATCTTGGAAAGAGGGTGAAGCGTGGCTTGTTCCAGTCTTCGACTGGTGTTTTGATAAACGCCGACGTGAATGGTGCTTTGAACATTTTGAGGAAGGTAGCCGGCGATTCTCCCGTTGGGGAGATAGCCGGTAGTGGCCTCGTGAACAGGCCTGTGAGGGTTAGGCTACCTTGGGGTGGTCTAACTCCTCACGAAGCCCCGTCCGTGAGGGCGGGGTAGTTCACCTAGGGCGAATAGCATAAAAGCTCCGGGTGTGAAATTATTGCGGTGGTGGAAATGGAGAAACCGGTCGAGCTGGTTCTCCCCGACGTTGAGGCGCCGGTTCTCATAGAGGGCTACCCGGGAATAGGCCTCGTTGGGCACATAGCGGCCAACTTCATCGCCAGGGAGATGGGGATGGAGGTAATAGGGCACGTGGAGAGCTCCTTTCTGCCCCCCATGGCCCTGATATTCGAGGGAACTCCCAACCCTCCCCTGCGCTTCTACGGGAAGGACAACATCATAGTGGCCGTGGCGGACGTTTACGTGACACCAACGCTCGTGAACGAGATCGCCAGGGAGCTCGTGGCTTATTTGAAGGAACACGACGCGGAGAAGGTAATATCCCTCGGAGGCATGGGTATAGGTATGTTCAAGGAGCAGATGGACGTGTGGGGCGTTGGGAGCAGCGAAGAGGAAAAGGGCGAACTCGAGAGCGCGGGCATCAAGGTGCTCCAGTACGGCTCGATAATGGGGATAAGCGGGAAGCTCCTCCTCGAGGCAAAGAAGGCAGGTTTGAAGGGCTACGTCCTCCTCGGAGAGACCTTCGGGGACAGGCCCGACCCGCGGGCGGCCGCCAGCGTCATAGAGGCGCTCAAAAAGCTGACGCCGCTTGAGGTCTCCACGGAGCCCCTGCTCAGAGAGGCGGAGATGATAGAGGAGCAGCTCAGGAGAATGCACGCCCAGATGGAGGCCGCGAGAAAGAAGACGGAAAAGGAGTACGAGAGCGTTTACCTGTGAGGTGGGAGCATGGAAATGGTAGTTCTTGTGGGGATTTCAAGGCGCGCCCTTGACTCCCTCATCCACAGCCCCAGGAAAACCCTCGAGTTGAGAAGCGCCCGCAACATCGAGGCGCTCTCCCACGTTAAGACAGGAGACAGGGTTTTTCTAACCTACGACACCTTCCACGATGTGACTAAGGGGACGGGGGGCATAATAGCTGAGGTTCTTCACGTGGAGAGCATGGAGCAGAGGCTGCCCTGGGAGGAGAGCGACGAGCGAGAGGTCATGGTCTGCAGGGTTCAGCTGAGGCTGAGGGGCCTTGGAAAAGTGGTCGAGCTCGAGAGGAAGGATGGAGTTATAAGGGCCCTCGTGAGGGAGATGCTGCCCCACGAAATGGCAATGGGTTAAAAGGAATCGAGCGTTTTTTGCTTCCCCTTTTTGCGCTCCCCCTTTGGGGGTTTGACCTTCCTGAACTCCAGCCCCTCCTTCTCGAGTAGCTTTTTAGCCCCCGAGGTGAGCGACGGGGCGACCAGAATTCCCCTCACGTTCTCATACTCCTCCCTCATGTCCTCAACGTAGCGCTTGAGCTGGCTAACCGCGTGGAGATCCGCCCTCCGCCTCTTGAGCTCGAGGATGACTATGTTCCCATCCCTGTCCCTGCCGAATATGTCCACTATGCCGTGCTTTATCGGCTTCTCGCGGAAGAGGGGCTTGAAACCCTCCTCTATGACCTCGGGGTGGTCGAATATGTAGTCCCTCATCTCCGCCTCGCTGCCTATGAGGGTTAGCTCCTCGCTGTCCTCAGCCTGGAAGTAGGTGGCGAGGTAAACCTTCAGTAGCTCAACTTCGAGAGTCTCCCTCGGCTTCCTCCTCACGCTCACGAGCCTTAGTTTCTCCCTCTCAAAGAACACGGAACTGCCCGGTGGCTGCCAGTTTACGGGCTCCCTCTTGTTCCTCTGGTGGATGAGGAAAGAGCCGTCGGGCTTTATGAGGATGACCCTGTCACCCTCCCCGAGCTCGCTTTTGGCCCTGCCGTCGTAGTAAACTCTGCAGCGGGCGAAGATGGTTATTATGGCCTCGCTCGAAAGCCCTTCGCTTATTATGCTCTCCAGTTCCTCCGCGCTTGGGTTCTCAAGTGCCCTGAGCTTCATGGGCTTCACTAAAGGCGGGGAACTTAATAAGCTTGTGGGCTAAGGTTTATATCGTCATCGAAACATTTTATGATGGTGATACTATGAAGCGCGTCCACATTTTTGACTGGCATAGGGAGCACGCCAAGAAGGTTGAGGAGTTCGCCGGCTGGGAGATGCCCATCTGGTACTCGAGCATAAAGGAGGAGCACCTCGCCGTCAGGAACGGCGTCGGAATCTTCGACACATCTCACATGGGGGAGATATTCTTCCGCGGTAAAGACGCCCTCGAGTTCCTCCAGTACATCACCACCAACGACATAAGCAAGCCGCCCGCCATAAGCGGAACCTACACCCTCGTCCTCAACGAGAGGGGAGCGGTTAAGGACGAAACCCTCGTCTTCAACATGGGGGACGACGAGTACATGATGATATGTGACAGCGATGCCTTCGAGAAGCTCTACGCCTGGTTCACGACCATCAAGCGCGGAATAGAGAAGTTCGGCAAGCTCGACCTCGAGATAGAGAACAAGACCTACGACTACGTTATGTTCTCAATCCAGGGTCCGAAGGCGAGGGACCTCGCGAAGGAGCTCTTTGGAATTGACATCAACGACCTCTGGTGGTTTAAGGCCACGTGGGTCGAGCTCGACGGGATAAAGATGCTCCTCTCGAGGAGCGGCTACACCGGCGAGAACGGCTTTGAGGTCTACTTCGAGGATAAGAACCCCTACCACCCGGACGAGAGCAAGCGCGGGAAGCCGGAGAAGGCCCTCTACGTCTGGGAGAAGATACTTGAGGCCGGCGAGAAGTACGGCATAAAGCCGGCCGGACTTGGAGCGAGGGACACGCTCAGGCTTGAGGCCGGCTACACCCTCTACGGCAACGAGACCAAGGAGAAGCAGCTCCTCAGCACCGATATCGACGAGGTTACTCCCCTTCAGGCCAACCTCGACTTCGCCCTCTTCTGGGACAAGGAGTTCATAGGGAAGGAGGCCCTCCTCAAGCAGAAGGAGCGCGGACTGCCGAGCAAGATGGTGCACTTCAAGATGGTTGATAGGGGCATCCCGAGGGAGGGCTACAGGGTCTACAAGGATGGAGAGCTTATAGGCGAGGTCACCAGCGGAACCAGCTCACCGCTCCTCGGCATAGGAATAGGAATAGCCTTCGTCAAGCCGGAATACGCGGTTCCCGGCGTCGAAATCGAGGTCGAGATAAGGGGCAAGCCCAAGAAGGCCCTTACGGTTGCCCCGCCCTTCTACGACCCGAAGAAGTACGGTGCCTTCAGGGAGGAATGATTTTAAACCCTCCCTCCCTTCTTCTTTCCATGTCCCGAAAGCACGCCGTCCTCGCCGTTGCCCTCTGGTCAACGGTAGCATCTGCTTTCAAGCTCTCGCTTAGGTATCTCACTCCCCTCGGGCTCCTCTTCTACGCGTCCCTGACTTCGCTGCTCCTCTTTGGGATTCTTTACGCCCGCGAGTTCTCCCCCCGGAGGGAGAACCTCCGCTCGGCATACCTCGGCCTCATAAACCCCCTAACGTACTACGCCGTCCTCTTCTCGGCCTACGATAGGCTGCCCGCTCAGGAGGCTCAAGCTTTAAACTACACCTGGCCCCTAATGCTCGTCCTCCTCTCCATCCCGCTCCTCGGGAAGAGGGCGCGTCCAAAAACTATCTTTGGCCTGTTTTTAGGGTTCCTTGGAGCGATAGTCGTGGCCACGAAGGGAGACCTCACCGGGCTGGGCTTCTCCGACCCCCTCGGCGTTGTCCTCGGTCTTGGAAGTGCGGTGATATGGGCCTCCTACTGGCTCCTGAACCTAAGGGATGATAGGCCCCTCGTTGAGAAGATGTTCTGGAACTTCCTCTTTGGCTTCGCCTACCTCTCGATGGTCCTCCTCCTCTCGGGCGGCTTTGTAGTTCCCCCGTTTGAAGGCCTGGTGGGGGCCGTTTACGTCGGCCTCTTCGAGATGGGGGTTACCTTCATCCTCTGGTATAAAGCAGTTGAAAGCGATATGACCTTCGCCTCGGGCATAGCTTACCTCGTGCCCTTCATGAGCCTCCTCTTTATCTCCCTGCTTGTGGGCGAGAGGATAGCGCCGGCGACCGTTCTGGGGCTGACGATGATTGTGGGGGGAATCCTCCTCGGCAGGGGTGCTTAGACCTTCCGCGCCACGATGAGCCGCACCACACCGCGGTAGTAGCTCTCCTCGTGCTCAACATTGAAGTACTCCCTCACCAGTCTGTGGGTCTCCCTGAGGGGGTCGTCGTCGAGGAGGGGCTTTAGAATGAGCTTCATGGGCCGGAGAAAGAGCCAGTCCACAAGACTCGAATCGCTCCTCGTGTGCTCGAGGAAGACCGCCCTGCCCCCCTGTTTAAGAACCCTCCTAATCTCCTCCATCGCCTTCCTCGGCTCGGGCACGGTGCAGAAGACGAATGATGAAACGACGGTGTCGAAGTAACCATCCGGGAACTCCAGTCCCTCGGCCTCCATGACTTGAAAGTGGGCCTTTAGACCGAGCTTCTTCGCCTTCCCCTCCGCTATCTTCAGGGCCTCAGGGACGGCATCAACTGCGTGGAGCTCTACGCCCCTTGGGTAGTATTTGAGGGTCTTGCCTACTCCAACGCCTACCTCAAGAACCCTCGGCCCCTCAACGAAGGAAATGGCCCTCTCCCTCAGCGGACAGAAGAACCTGTCGAGCGGCCTCTCCAGGAGGTCGTAGTATCTGGCGAGCTTCGCGTACTTCTCCCTGAAGGACATGTAGTCTGGTGGTTACAGGATTTTAAAAGCCTTACCCAACGTTCCATGGCGAGAGCATGCCGTACCGGGCAATCGAGCACCTTATGGATATAAGCGAGTGGCTCTGGAAGAGAGGGCTTTAGGTCCGGTCCTCAAATTCAATGGGTTCACTAAAAAGATCATGCTATCCCCCTTCCTGTTTCTCACCGTGTTCTTATATGGTCTTGAACTTGTATTACTATGTAACTGTGAACTAACAAGTTTATACTCATTAGCTGTAATTAGAACTTCCTCGTACAGTAAAACTTTTAAGGATTCGGTCGTCATTACTAATGCAAATTCGGAGGTGTTACTATGAAGCGCGGGGTGATGCTCGGAGTACTCCTGGTTGGAAGCCTTCTTGTAGGCCTCGTAAACGCCGCAAGCAGTGTTTCGGCCCAAAGCTGTGTTACCACGTGGGACCACAACAGCGACGTAAGGGAGTGGAGTCAGGACGAGTGGGTGTGGGCCGGAATCCACGGACAAGTGCTCGTATGCGACGGAAAATTCCAGAGAATCCTCACCGACACGGTTTATGGAACAACCACAGCGAAGGGAATGAAGGACTGGTACGGACAAATTAGGATAACTTCAAAAATCGCATACGCCAGAGTGGGCTACACTCGATACAATGGAGAAACTGGAACTGCACTCGCGGATATTCCAAATTATTTCAGATGATTCGGGGGGGAATCCATGCGAAAACTCTTCGCTTTAATTTTTATAGTCTTGTTGTCATTGTGGCACCTCCCCTTAGTAAACTCCTTCCCGTATTGGTTTCATGAGGGAGCTTATGTTAAATATGCCCTTCTCTCACCGCAGGGAGAGGATAACGAGAAGACCAATATTTTTGAGGTTTATCCGCCTTTGATGCCCCCAGATGCTAGGGAGAAGGTGTTGGCAATTGAAGAAGTCAGCGAAGATGAACCGGTGTCTATTTTTGTTAGAGGGCACGTGTTCCTGACGTTTAGGGTCGTGTCCATAAAGAATGACTCTGCCAAAATTAACATCACGCTGGAGCTTAACGATGCATGGGCGTATAACAGACACAGAATAGGCGTGCTAAAGCTCAGTAGGGTTCTGTTGCTTAACCGGAGCGACATGATGTATTATGGTGAAAACGGAGCCGCACTTGGAAGACCCATCTTCTTTATGAATCCTTTAAGTCCGCCCCATCGGGATGAACTTTGGATGAACGTCTCGCCGCTGGTTAAGTTTGGGATATCCACAAAAAACCTTGTGGTAAAAAACGTATCTTATTCCTGGATGGTGGATAAAACGCTTCACACGTACTACCGCGATTTTGTTTCGCCGTACATTTATATTGAGAGCAACAGAGCACCCTTTTTCTGGAAACTTCCCGACGGATACATCTCTGGAAGCCTCCATATTGGTGCTGTTTACGACTTTGATACCGGGATAATGCTAACCTCTGTGTTTACCAAAGCCTCCCCTGAACTCCTCTCATTGGGTATTGTGCTTGGGAGCGACTATGATTACCGGGCAGGCGAAAAACTATCAAAACTTATTGATGAGGAGAAAACCGACAGGGAATGGTGGCAACCGGGATTTAATCTCTACGACACAAACATTAAGTTCCCGGAGACTTCGTCAACAGCAACTCCAAACACGGGAATGAAGTACTTCTTCGCGGTTTCCCTCGTCTGCTTGCTCCTCACCATCATTCTCACCTGGAGGTGGAGAAGAGGATGAGAAAAACCGCCATCATAGTCCTCGCGGTAATAACGCTCCCAATAATAATACCTCCCGCCTACTCCCACCCATACTGGTTCAAAGAAGGAGCCTACATCAAATACGCAATGAAAATGCCCGACAATCCTGAGAAAAACGAGGTAAACATCTTCATGATCTGGCCAAGACTCCTTCCAAAGGGCGCTTACGAGCAGATTAAAGATGTTTATGAGGGAAATGGGAGCCTCTTCAAAATTGACAACCGCAGCATGATATCGCTCTTCGTTACGGGAGATTCGTATTTGAGTTTTGAGGTTTTCAACGTTACCAACAAGAGTGCTCTTGTGAGGGTTACTCTGGAGTTGAACAACGTGAGTGTGAGACCGGGGGCAACACTCCCCTGCCTGGTTCTTTCGAAGGTTCTCCGCTTAAATCTGACCGACATGATATATTACGAGGAGGATGGCACACCAATCGGGCCCCCAACTTTCTTCATAAACCCCGCCGACCCGCCGAAAAAAGGGGATTATCTTCTCACACCAACTTTTCTGAAGAAATACGACCTCAAAGGGGACGATATTGTTATAACGAACGCCTCCTTCACGTGGATGGAGGGCAAAATCCTCCACGCGCACTACGGGGATTTTATCCCCCCCTATTTGTTTGTCGAGAGCAAGGGTGCGTATGTTATTGACGATCTAACGAGAGGTGGGGGTCATACTATAATAACAGAGCTGGTTTACGAACCGGATACTGGTGTTCTAATAACAACAATTTTTGCGGATATGACGTCAGAACTGACAAGTTTGGGGGTTATAGGAGCGATTGCCCTTGATAGAGCTAACTCACGGAAACTGTACGAGCTTATTGATAAAGGTAAGGACGACAAGGAGTGGTACGGACAGGGGTTCAACCTCTATGATACTAACGTTAAGTTCCCGGATTACGGAACCAAACACTCCCCCTCAACTCCCCTGAAGTACTTCTTTGCCCTGGCACTGCTCATCCTCATTATAGCCTTTGTCTGGAATGAAAGGAGGTGGAGGCGGTGAGATGGAACGCGCTCTTACTGGCGGTTTTGGTAGCGGGTCTGCTAATCCCTCCCGTTTACTCTACCGGGGAAAACGGTGAGATGGGCTACCTCTTCGTTGAGGCGCCGGATGGACTGATAGCTGAGATACCGGGGATGGGTTTCTACCCCACCCCGGTGGGCCTGGCGCTTCCCCCCGGGAACTACACCGTCAGGATAACCGGAAACGTCACGGTGGTTGCTCAGGTTTCCGTGGTGGCCGGAACTTCTACAATCGTTCGCGTAGATCCCGACACGATCGGAGACGCCGTCTCGGGCGAGGGGATAGTCTCCATAAGGGCCACCTTCAACGAGAGCGCCAACTACAGCCAGGAAAAGCTGCATCCTCCCTTTGACCCCTTCGCATTTCCCGGTGAATGTGGGGGCAACTCTGGGTATATCAACATCTCAAAACCCTACCCCATGGGACTCATTGTAAGGGGAAAAGGAGAGGTGTACATAACCCTCAATGGAACTTTCATGCACATGGGAGACGATGGCGATGGAAACCCCTGTATGTTTTACGTGGAGGTATTTCCCGGTGGGGACAGTAGAATGGAGAGCATCAGGAACGTCACCTACGTCGTCCCGTTGGCGCGGCTGGAGATAGACTCAACCCCGGAAAACCTGACGATGTACCTCAACGGGGGCCACAACCGCTACATCTTCTACACCCCCATGGGCTTTTACGTCCCCGCGATTCCCCACGACGTCTACAACGCAACCGCCGTTGGTTTCTACGGAACGATACGGATTCCGGTCATCCATAAGCTCGACACCCACACCGTGGGGATAGCCGACTACCACCATCTCGTTGAGAGCGTCGTGAAGGTTGTCCCCAACGAGACGTATCACATCCACGTGAACATGGAGAAGGTCAAGTCCGGACTAATGGTGGAGAGGAAGATAGTGAAAACTGTCCCGCTTGAAATTGAGTCGGAGCCCTCAAACGCATCGGTTATAGTCACGGACGGTGTTCTGAGGGTCTTTACCACCACTCCGGCTACCCTCTTCCTCCCGCCTGGGAACTACACCGTCATAGCCTCCAGGGGCAATCTCTCCGCCAGGGAGTCCATAGTTCTGAGGGAGGGTTCCAGTGTCCTCCTGAAACTCATCCCCGCCAACGCGACTCTCAGCCTCTCAGTGCATCCGGAGAACGCGACAGTACTACTGAACGGGGAGGAAGTTAAGATTGGAACTCTCACCATAAGTCCTGGGCGCTACAATCTCACGGTGAGGGCAGCCGGCTACATCACAAAGAGCCTGGATATAATCCTGGCCCCAAATGAATCCAAGAGGGTCGAAGTGAGCATGGAGAGAAAGCCAGCTGTGGAGAATTCGGAAATCATTATCTCGCCACCATCAAGCGGAGAGAACGACATCACACAGGAGGAGAACACACAGGACAAACAAAACAATGTTCCCGGGAACACTCAGATTTTTCCAACGCTCCCAGACAGCAGTGCCCCCCATCCGCCAAGGAAGGATAACAGCTCCTTATGGGTCAAATTAAGTGCCCTAATGGCAGTCATTGTAGTGGTTTACCTCATACTCAAAAAGATGTAAAGAGTCGAGCTCAAGATGCCCAAAGGGGTGAGAACCATGAAAACTCAGATGAAATGGGAGCTTGAGGACCCCTACAACCTCATAGTCTTCATGTTTGGTTTCGTTATGCTGGGCATCACTTTCTTTTCCGGCCTGACCAGCAACGACGTTACATTCATGGTAAGCGGGCCGGATGAGATTATAGTTTCAGAGGCGGCCAAGACCCTGGGCCTCACGCTTCCGAGGCTTGGAACCGAAGAGTACACAATATTCGCCCTTACCGGGGCCCTGCTGGTTTCTTTGATGATGAGATACGACAGGGACACGAGAGTCGCCAAAAGCGTCTATAGCCTGCCGGTCAGGAACTATTCCGTGGTGCTCTCAAAGGCATTATCTGCCATGGTGCTGCTCTTCCTCGCCTCTCTCCTTCCCGCGTTCCTGGCGTTCATCTACATTCACGGGGACGTTTCAAGCCTAATCGGGAAGACACTCTTCGACGAGGGCTTCCTGGCGGGTTACCTAATCTACTGGGCGATGATGGTGCTCTACGTGGTCTCGGTGTCGGCCCTTGTGGCAATGCTCTCCCCCAATACGTTCGCCTCCCTCCTGGGAAGCATCACCATCCTCTACGCCCCCCTCGTGCTCAAACTGAGGAGCCTCCCACCGGCGGTGATCGACGACGCGTTCTTCAAGGCCTACACAACCCAGTTTTACCCCGCGGATAGGGTAGCGGCGTTCATTGACGGCTCCTTCTATATGGGGATCCTCCTTCCAGCGGTGATGCTGGGGGCGGCCCTTATACTGAGCGAATGGAGGGATGTCTCATGAGGCTTCTAAAGGCGGTGCTGCTGTCGATGGTCATTTTGACGCTCCTTGTGTTCCCCGTAGAGAAGAACGCACTGAGTCAGCCGATTTCCGAGGTTGTGCTTGTGGGACAGGGCATCATGGTGCCATCGTCCGGAATCGCCATGTTAAGTTCCAACGCCGATGAGGGGACCCAATACACCGTCAGGGTCTTCGATCCGGAGGATAGAAGGGCAATCCTTGAAAGAAACGTGACCGGAAGTTTCAGGGACAGGGTTAAGCTGGCCCACTCAGGGCCGTACTACTTCTCGGTCCAGACAATGACCCCAGTAACGATGGCGGTGAGGGTTATCAACAGGTACCCCTCAGTGACCACACTCAACATTAGGTACGGTATAGGTGGGATAAGCGCCCTCCTTCTGTCGGTTATCCTGCTGCTGGAGGGGAGGAGAAGATGATAACTGCGAAGAACCTCACAAAGCGGTTCGGAAAGCTCGTGGCCCTGGACTCGGTGAACCTGGAGATCGATAAGGGGGTAACGCTGATACTCGGCCCCAACGGCGGCGGCAAGAGCACCTTCCTGAACCTCTGCGCCGGATTATACCGGCCAAGTGGGGGAGAGATCAAAGTTCTGGGTGAGAACCCATGGAGCAATGCCCGTCTGAGAAAGAAAATAGGTGTGTCCTTTGACCCTCCCGCGCTTCCCCGACACAGGAGCGGAGAGGAATGGCTTAAATACCTGGCAGAATTCAAGGGACTGGACGAGAGTGAAGTTACTGAGGCCGCAAAACTCTTCTCCACTAACGGCTATCTGGATAGAAAGATAGGCGAGTACTCCGCAGGAATGCTGAAAAGGATCAGCCTGGCCCAGGCGTTTCTAGGCAGTCCCGAACTCGTCCTTCTCGATGAGCCCCTTGCAAACCTCGATCTCAAGGGGATTAAGGAGGTGGCCGGAATTCTGAAGGAACTAGCGGAGAAGGGCACCAATATGGTGGTAATCTCCCACATATGGCGCCCCCTAGTTGAATTCGCGGACAGGGTGGTTGTCATTGCTGCAGGGAGAGTGGTGCTGGAAGGGACCCCCGACGAGGTGATCCCCAATATCGAGGAGATTTAACCCTTCCTCCATTCCTCCATGAGGAGGGGTATCGTCCTCCGCACCCTCTCCCTCTCATCTTTATCAACCACGAGAAAAACCTCCTGAACTGAGCCCCCGCTTTTTGCCACCAGCTTTAGTCCAGTTTGCGTTTCCCTCGTCACCTTTATCTCGAAGCCCCGGGAGTCGCTCGCGTAAATTCTCCCGGGGATAACCTTCTTAACGCCTGGAATTTCCGCTATCTTTTCCAGCGGCTTCTCGAGCCCCTTCAGGAAATGGTGCTCCCTTTTCACTCCACGCTTGAAGTGCCTGGGCATGGAAGGTGCTACCACCCGAATTTTTTAAGGGTTTGGGAACCAGAAGAGAGGCTCAAAACGAAGAAGATAAAAAATTGGGGGGAGGTTCACTCCTCAACCACGTAGATGGGCACCTTTCCGTGCGGTATGCCGTACTTCTTGCCGTACCACTCGCTGAGGAAGTACCACTCGCCCACGAGGAGGACAAGGCCTATCGGGAGGAGTATCACCCAGCTGTGGATTCCTGCCGCGAAGAGGAGGTACAGCACCAGTCCCGCGGCCGAGGCGGTGAACGCGTAGGGCACCTGGGTGCTGACGTGGTCAATGTGGTCTGAACCACTGAACATCGAGCTCATAATTGTTGTATCGCTGATCGGGGAGCAGTGGTCGCCGAATATACCGCCGGCGAAGACCGCACCGATGCTCGCGAAGACCTCGGGCCCAACGTTGCCGGTGACACCGTAGGCGAGGGGTATGGCTATCGGCATCATGATGGAGAAGGTTCCCCAGCTGGTTCCCGTTGTGAAGGAGATGAACATCGCGACGAGGAACACTATGAGGGGCACCATTCCACCGGTTATTCCCGCGCTCTTGGCGAGGTCAACGACGTATGGTGCTGTTCCGACGGCATCGGCGGCGCTCTTGATGCTCCACGCGAGGACGAGGATGGTGTTTGCTATGATCATCTGCTTCATTCCCTGGACGATGGCGTTTTCCGCTTCCTCAACCGTCATGTGCCTTGTTCCAACGACGAGGGCAAACGCCAGGACAACCATCGTGAATGAACCCCAGAGAAGGGCCGTCGCCGGGTCTGAGTTGGAGAGAACTCCCATGATTCCGTCCGTCGCGTAGGTCTCACCGCCGCCTCCCGTGTACCACATCCCGTAGAGGGTCACGAAGACGAGCGCCAGTATTGGCCATATGAAGAAGTGAACGTTGCCGCCCTCTTTGGGCATTCCGAGGTCTATCTCGGTGGTCATCATGGGCTTGGCACCGTCGCGGAGAACTTTACCTTCGGTCCTTGCGCGGTACTCGGCGTGGAGCATCGGGCCGTAGTGCCTGTGGGTGTAGGCCACGATGAAGACGAGGATGATGGCGAATATCGAGTAGAACCTGTAGGGGACGCTTGAGAGCCAGGCGGTGTAAGCACCGTAGTCAACGTTCAGACCCTTGAACGCGTCACCGATGAGGCCTATCTCGTAACCTATCCAGGTTGAGACGAGGGCAAGACCCGCAACTGGAGCTGCCGTTGAGTCGTCTATATAAGCCAGCATCTCCCTCGAAACGCGAGTCCTGTCGGTTATGGGCCTCATGGTGTTACCGACGATGATGGTGTTGGTGTAGTCGTCGAAGAACACCAGAACTCCGAGGAGCCAGCCCATTAGCGAGGCCGCCCTGCTCGTCCTGACGCGCTTTGTGAGGGCCCGGCCTATGGCCATGGCTCCGCCGGACTTGTAGATTAAGCCAACGCCAGCGCCGATGAGGAAGTCGAAGAGCAGTATCCTCGCGTTCCAGTCGTCGGTGGCGTTGCCAACTATCCACTCGAGGCTCTGGGTTGTTCCCGAAATCGGGTTCCAGCCCGCTGCCATTACGCCACCAATCCAGACACCTGCGAACAGCGCCAGTATAACCCTCTTAGTCCAGATAGCCAGTATAATGGCCACCAGCGGCGGCAACAGGGACAACACACCAAAGTCAGACATATATCCACCCCCGTTTTTAACGTACACATTCATTTCCGCAGCCGCAACTATTTAGGGGATTTTATAACTTTTTCGTGAGAATTTCTGTCATTTGTTGGTCTTATTGAGGATATTGCGACAGATTGCCATACATATCGAAGGTGTTTCTGGGGCATAATGGCGTGTCGTAGACGTTTATGGTATTTGCGGCACTTTCAAGTTCATTAATGTGCACTACTACGATAAAAACCTTTCCCATAAAAGGGCCGGCGGAACGGAGTTTACATCGAAGTAAAACCAAATGAAGGGCATACAACGGCGAGAAGTATTCGGAGAGATGGAAAGAGATTCATCCAAACTACAGGAGCCCCCTGAGCTTCTGGAAATCCTTTCTCAGTTCCTCCTTCATGACCGGTCTATAGAGCGCAACCGCGGGATGGTAGCTTGGCATTATGACGACCTTTCCGAAGAGGGTGTATGCCTCGAAGGTTTTCCCGTGGCTCTTGCTTATGGGCTCGACCTCAAAGCCGAACTTCTTGAGGATGTAGGCCATGGAGTGCCTCCCCAGGGGCACTATGACCTTCGGCCTGATTATGTCTATCTGCCTGTCGAGGTAGGGGGAGCAGACCTTAATCTCCTCCTCCGTGGGGTCCCGGTTGTTGGGGGGCCTGCACTTGACGATGTTGGTGATGTAGACCTCCTCTCTGCTGAGATCGATGCCCTCCAAAAGCTCGTCGAGAATCCTCCCGGCCCTTCCGACGAAGGGAAGTCCCTTCTGGTCCTCCCAGTAGCCCGGTGCTTCCCCAACGAACATTACTTTGGCGTCGTAGCTTCCCGCCCCGGGAACGGCGTTCGTCCTCAGCTCGCCGAGGGGGCACTTTCTGCAGTCCCTTACCTTTTCCTCGAGCTTCTTCATCAGTTCCTCTTTTCCCACGTTCTCAGCTCCTAGATTTCTTTTTCATGGAAAGGAGGGTTTGCTGGGAGAGGTAGGCCTTCAGCAGTTCCGCCCACGCCGTGAAGTACCCCTTCTCGTACTCGTCCCTGAACTCCTGGGAGGCCAGCCTCTCGAAGTGCTCCTTTAGCTCGGAAGCCTTCTCCCTCTCGAACTCGTTTATGAGCTTGAATATCAGGGAATCCCCCTCGTTGTCCTTCAGGGCGCTCAGAAACCCCTCGATGGCCCTGTCGTAACCTTTTCCCCACTCGTCTTCCCCGACCATCTTCTCCAGCTTGTCGAGGTGGGCCTTGGCCTTGCTGAAGTCCCTCCTGAGAAGGGAGCGCACGAACATTTCTATCCTCATCTCTCTAGCCGGCATTCTACCACCACTCCATCTGATACCCCCGTGTTTTTAACACTTTTTGAGTGTACTCAGTTGGCCCATGGCGGGCATACCTATGCAGTTAAATCTGCATATTTACGCAAAAGTTTTTATACCCGAACTTGTAAGTCTTCACATGGAGGTGGGAGGTATGGCCGAGATCGTCGGCGAGACTCCAAGCGGCGAACGGGAATTCGCTGAATCGAGCAAGAAAATCCGTGAAATCGTTGAACACCCAGAGATTGATGAGGAGGAATTTAGAAAGCTCATTGAGACTGCTCCTTTTGGCTTCCAAAAGGGGGTGCTCCCCTACAAGACGTACTCCATCTGTCCTGAGACGAGGAGAATTGTGAGAGCCCTCGTGTGGGAGAAGGACGGTAGTGTGTGGATAACCAAGAAGTGCCCCGAGGGCATGATAACCGATGTGTATTACGAGGACGTTGAAATGTTCAAACGCTTCATGAAATGGAGCTACGACTTCAAGCTCGCCTCCTTCAACGTTGAGAACAGCGGGGTTAACTGTCCCCTGGATTGTGGCCTCTGTTCAAGGCACTACTCACACACGAGTCTCCTCAACATCGTTCTGACCAACAGGTGTAACCTGAGCTGCTGGTATTGCTTCTTCTATGCCAAGGAGGGCCAGCCGATTTACGAGCCGACCCTCGAGCAGATACGCATGATGCTCCGCAACGCCAAAAAGGAGCAGCCGGTTGGAGCAAACGCCGTCCAGCTAACCGGAGGGGAACCAACGCTCAGGGATGACCTCATCGAGATAATCAAGATAGCGAAGGAAGAGGGATACGACCACGTCCAGCTCAACACCGACGGAATAAAGCTTGCCTTTGAGCCCGAGCTCGTGAAGAAAATCCGCGAGGCCGGAGTCAACACCCTCTACATGAGCTACGACGGAATGACCCCCCAGACCAACTGGAAGAACCACTGGGAAGTCCCGCTAATCCTTGAGAACGTGAGGAAGGCAGGCGGCCCGGGAATAGTCCTCGTCCCGACCACCATAAGGAACGTCAACGACCACGAGCTTGGCGCGATAATCAACTTTGGACTAAACCACCTCGACATCATAAGGGGAGTGAACTTCCAGCCCCTCTCGATGGTGGGCAGGGTTCCCACGAAGGAGCGCCAGCGCTTCAGGATAACCATCCCCGGGGCGATAAAGAAGATCGAGGAGCAGACCAACGGAGCCATTGCCAGGGACGACTGGTATCCGATACCCATAGCGGGCCACATAGCGCGCTTCTTTGAGGCCTTCACAGGAAGGAGGTACTACATGACGAGCCACTTCGGCTGTGGGGCGGCAACCTACGTCTTCCTCGATGGGAACAGGGTGATACCCATCTCAAGGTTCCTCGACGTTGAGGGATTCGTGGAGTACCTCGAGGAGAAGGCGGAGGAGATAGAGAAGTGGAAGAGCCTCGGTAAGCTTCGGAAGCTCAAACTCGGCGCTGAAATCTTTGTGAAGTTCAGGAGCTTCTACGACGAGGAGTACGCCCCCGAGAACTTCGACGTGCTCGACCTCATAAAGAACGCCTTCATGCACGGCAACTACGAGGCCCTCGGCCAGTTCCACACCAAGACGCTCTTCCTTGGTATGATGCACTTCCAGGACGAGTACAACTACGACGTCCAGAGGGTGGAGCGCTGCGTCATCCACTACGCGATGCCCGATGGAAGGATAGTGCCCTTCTGCTCCTTCAACGTCATCCCCGAGCTCTACAGGGACAAGGTGCAGGCCCAGTTCAGTTACAGCTGGGAGGAGTGGAAGGCCCTTCACCCCGACTGGGACTACAGGAAGGACAAGTACATCAGAACCAAGGAGTTCGTGGAGAAAATGAAGAACAGCGAGCTATACCAGAAGACGTACATTGACATAAAGAACTACTTTGAGTGAGGTGGTGGGGATGGTAAAGCCCGACAAGAGGCTCACGAAGCTCGTGCTCAAACTCACCAGCGCTGACTGGGAGAATACGAGCGCAAAGCAGTACGAGATTGCGAAGGAGATAGGGGTGTGGAGGGTATTCCTCAACGGCTACTCAAAGAGGGGCGTCGTGGTCTTTGACGAGGAAGTCCTCCCCAGGGAGGAGCTCCTGAAGAGGCTTGAAGACCTCAAGCCGGAGATAGTGACAGAAGAGAGCCTGATGGTTCAGGAGTTGATCGTGGGAAGTATGGGCTCGAACAATGTACTCGTTAACCATTAACTACTTCTACTTTTATTTTAGTCATATGCCGTTCTCTTTTGCATTGTAATTACATACATAAGCTCCTACACAAAAAGAATTTAACAATTGAATTCCTGAACTACTTTTAGAGTTTCCGTAAGTGGAGGTGACTCCGTTGCAGTTTCGGAAGAAGATAATCCTTACCCTAATAGTCGCAGTTATTGTAACACTTCTCATTGGCACCGCCACTGTTGGGTACTCAACGCTCAGAATGAGGGACAGCATTCACAAAACCCTTCAGGTTCAGCTCCAAGAGGTTCTGCCCAAGGAAATGGAGAAAAGCGTCCAGAAGCCGGTTACTGAAGAGGCAGGGACGATAGCCATAAGTGCGGCCGAGTTGGGGGCCAAGCTCTTCGACGACTACTTTGACAAAATGCGCATGATGGGGGATGTGGCCGTTCAGGACGTCCAGGAGGTATACTCAAGGCACGATGAAAGCGACCCTCAGTTCAAGGCGTTTCTGCTCAAGCGCTTCGAGATGGTAAGGAATCTTGACCCAAATGTGGCTTATGTTTACTTCGGAAGCACCACCGGCGGGATGTATATGTGGCCAGACGAGCCCCTTCCTGAGGGCTATGATCCGCGCGTGAGGCCCTGGTACAAGGAAGCGGTTTCGAAGAACGGCCCGGTGTGGACGGAGCCTTATAAGGATGCGTCAACAGGTAAATGGATAGTTACTTTCTCGGAACCTGTTTACATTAACGGCAAGTTTGTTGGTGTCATCGGCGTTGACGTTTTCGTCTCCACTCTGATAGATCAGGCCAAACAGATAAAGATAGGCCAGAGCGGATACATAGCGATTTCCAACAAGGACGGGACGATAATCGTCCATCCGGATGAGAGCCTCGTCCAGAAACTCAACATTCACGACGATCCAAATCTGGCAGACCTTGCAGGAGAGCTCGATAAGAACAAAGATACCGGCTGGGTCAGGTACACTTTCAAAGGTATTGACAAGATAGCGGGCTACAAGAGGATGAAAACTACCGGGTGGATAGTTCTGGCAACAGTCCCCATAAACGAGCTCACTGACCCAATGATGAAAGCTATAGAGGCATCCCTAAAAGAAAACACTGAAAAAGTGGCCAATGAGATAACCTCGGAAGTTAATTCAGGCATAAAAACGTCTTTCCTTGGCTCGATTCTCGCCGCGCTCTTCGGCCTGGTCGTCATGGGGATCGCCTACAGGAGCGTGAACAGCACACTAAAGCCCCTTGAACATCTCCGCGACGTGGCGCAGGCCTTGGCAGATGGAAAGTTGAGCGAGGTTAGAGAACGGCTTAAGAGGATACATTACCTAGAGGAGGACGAGATTGGGGCGCTCATAAAGGCCTTCGAAGCGGTAGGAAAGGATCTCGTTGGGACATTGGATACCATAGCGACCAAACTTGAGCGCTTGGCTGAGGGCGACCTGAGCAACGGTCTAAGCGTCGAGGCAAAGGGTGAACTCAAGGACGTTCTGGAGGATCTGAGAGACACGAGCCACAGACTCAAGGGGATTATCGGTGAGATCGTGGATATAACCAACGAGCTGGACAAGAGAACAAACGTGCTTGCTCAGATTGCAAGTGATGTTACTGAGGCTATCAACCAGGTGAATGAGGCTGTGCAGCAGGTGAGTATTGAGGCTCAGAGGCAGCAGGAGAATATTAATGAGATTACAGAGGGTGTTAGGTTAGTGGCTGACGTGAGTGAGGAGAGCGTTAGGGCGATGGAGGAGTTTGAGGGGGCTGTTAACGAGGTTGTTCACATTGCGGAAGAGGGCAGGGAGAAGGGTGAGGTTTCGGCACAGCAGATTCAGAGTATTCAGGAGATGATGGGTGAGATTGAGCATGCCGTCAGCAGGGTTAATGAGATGAGTAGGAGTATTGAGGAGATTACGAACGTTATTACAGGAATTGCCGAGCAGACGAACCTGCTTGCTCTCAACGCGGCTATTGAGGCTGCTAGAGCGGGTGAGGCTGGTAGGGGTTTTGCCGTCGTTGCCCAGGAGATCAGGAATCTGGCTGAGGAGAGTAAGAAGGCCGCGGACAACATTAAGGACATCATCGGGAAGATGACTGATGAGATTAGGGGTGCTGTTAGCGCCACGCAGAGGGGGGTGAGTGTTGTTGGGGAGTCCTCAGAGACTCTCAGGGAAACCACGGAGTACCTTACCAACATTGCCGAGCTGATCAGTGAGACTGGTTCCAGATTGGGTCACGTGAAGGAGCAGATTATTAGGACTCAGGAGGAGGTTGATAAGGCTCTCAAAGCACTTGAGAATCTTGCCGCCTCTGCTGAAGAAACTACTGCTTCGGCCGAGGAGGTTAGTTCGGCAGTTGAGGAGCAGACGGCAGCTATCGAGGAGCTGAAGAGAGCAGCCGAAGAACTCAAAAACATCGTTGGGAAGTTAAGGGGTATTATCAGTAGGTTCAAACTGTAAAAAAGAAAACTCAGTGGAGCTCTATCCTTACCCTCCCTTCTACCCCTTTTTCCAGCTCGAAGCTCACTATCCCGCTGAAGGAACTTAAATCGAGGACGTTCTTGCCTGCCCTGAGCTTGTAGGACTCGCTGAAGGCGTTCCCCGCGGGGAGCGAGAGGTCGTACTCGTGGACGGTGAGCACGTCGTCCCGCGTCATGTAGAACACCGCCCTCGGCTCGCGGTAGCCTTCGAGGGGGATTCCCCCGAAGGTCCCCGCACCCATGGACTTCGCCATAGAGGGGAGCGCCAGCGGGAGGGAGAAGCTCACGGCGGGCGGCCTCTCCTGGATGACCCTCTCGTCGAGAATCACGATGTCCCTTGTCCCGGTGTCGAAGGGCGTCGCTTCGGTGGCTCCGGTGTTGGGGGCACTGTTCGTTGCCACCAGAAGTTTCCCGTCCATCTTCTCGATGCTCGTTACCCTGGCACCGAGGACCCCGACTATCTTGACCATCGGGGGGGCAATGTACACCAAAACGCTCGGTCCCACCACCGTGTTCGTGGTTCTCCATCCGAACTCGTCCTCCCTCCTGTAAACCGCGTCGTGGTGGGCGTTGAAGGCAGTTAGGATGCCACCGCCGACGTTTATCGCGTTCACCCTGAAGGGCGCGTAGAAGGTGTAGAAGTCGAGGAGGCGGTAGAAGGTGAAGTCCTCACCCATCAGAGGGTTGCCCGCAAAGACGCCACCGCGCACGAAGGCGAAGGCCCTGTTGTAAGCTGAACCCATCGCCCCCAGCTCGGGCCTGATGTAGGGCCTTCCATCAACGCTATCGCCCGGTTTGAAGGCCTCCCACTTTCCGCTTATCAGATCAAGGGCCCTGAACTCCCTCAGTCCCTCTGTGAAGTTATTTCCTATCCCGAAGAAGGCCGTATCGTGAACCCTCGTCCCCTTGGAGGTGGGCTCGGTTATGAGGGGTTCGGCCTTCCCCGTCCTCCTGTCCAGGGAGTAGACGCCGAGGTTTTTTATGCCCATCTTCCCTCGCGAGCAGGAGCCTATCGTTGTAGGGGTCGTAGAGTATCTCGCTCACCTCCCCGGCCCAGTCGGTCTCGTGATGTATTGAGTCCTTCCACACGAGCCTTACGCTTCCTTCCTCCGTGTCGTAGGCGTGCACGTGGGAGTATTTGTTGTTGAAAAGTATTCTCCTGTCTTGCCTGTAGATAGCGGGCGCGTGAACCCAGCCGCCGAAGTATATGAACTCATCAACCGTTTCAACCGCGTTGTAGGTATCCCCACCGCTCGTGGGCCCTTCTCCGGGCAGGGTGAAATCGTAGGTCTTCTCTTCATTGCTCTTCACGTCGAGAAAATGTGCTTCCGCCTCGAAGGCGAGGGTGAAGTAGAGGACGCCGTTGTGATACCTCAGGCCGAAGATTCCGCCGCTGCCCCACTCGGGACCGTACCTTCCGGGAAAGCGATAACTGCGGAGGAGCATTCTATCACCACAGCCCATACGCTCTCGGCCCTTATTGGGTTTTCGGGAGGTTTTTATACTCCAAACCCCTAAACCGAAACATGAACGCCTACAGGGGACTGGCCATAATCTTCGGCTTCTACGCGCTGGGCGAGCTCCTCTCCCGCTCTCTCCCCGTGCCGGGTAGTGTCATGGGGATGCTCCTCCTGCTCGCGGCCCTCCTTGCCGGAATAGTGGAGCTCGAATGGGTCGAGAACGAGGCGGAGCTCTTCGTTAGGAACATGAGTGTCATGTTCATCCCTCCTGGCGTTGGCATAGTGACCTACCTTGGCCTGCTCAGGAGCCAGGCCCTTTCAATCTTCACCTCCCTCGTGGTCAGCTTCCTCGTGACGCTCATACTTACCGCCAAGACCGTCGAGTTCCTGCGGAGGGGAGAAAAATGAACCCCTACGGGATGGCCCTAACGCTGATACTGTTCTATGCCTTCTCAAGCCTTCACGCGAGAAGGAGGGCTTTCTACACGAACCCCGTCCTGCTTTCAATACTCTCCATCGCGGCGCTTTTGAAGCTCACGGGAATCGAGTACGGGCGCTACATGGAGAGTGCCGGCATTCTGAGCTTCCTTCTCGGACCGGCGGTGGTGAGTTTGGCGGTTCCCGTTTACAAGGGCAGGGAGACGATAAGGGCCTACGCGAGGGAGATAACTCTGGGCATAGTTGTCGGGGGGACCGTGGCAATGCTGAGCGCCTACTACACGGCGGGGCTCCTAGGGGGGAGCGAGGAAGTTCTCCTCAGCATAGCGCCCAAGAGCGTGACCACGGCGATAGCCATAGGCATCAGCGAGAAGGTGGGGGGAATTCCGGCCCTAACGGCGGTTCTCGTTATTTTAACTGGCCTCCTCGGCAACGCCCTGGGCCCCGAAATACTGAACGCCTCGAGGGTGAGGGACAGGATAGCCAGGGGGCTGGCGATGGGGGTTACGTCCCACGGTCTGGGCACGGCGAGGATAATACTCGAGGACGAGCTTGCCGGAGCCGTGAGCGGGCTGGCCATGGCCCTAAACGGCGTCTTCACTTCCGTCGTTCTGCCCTACATCCTCGGGCTCCTCAAATAGGTGTGCGCTGACGCGGAGCCTGTTCTTGCTGTCCAGGAAGAGCGTGAAGTCCCTCTTTACAATCCTGTCCTCGAGGGGAGCCTCCTTCACGAGAAACGCAATGACCTCCGCCGTGGTGTAGGGCACGTGGATACCCGCCCTATCGGCGGCATCGAAAAGCTTCTTTGGGACGTTGAGAACGTCCTCACCCCGCCTTACCTTAACGCTTATCCTTGAGTTTATCTGCTCCCAGAGGAGGAGGGTGTTCCGGGCCTTTTCGATTTTCTTCATGGCCCTGTGCTCGAGTATGCTGACGTTGGCCCTGCTCGTCCCCAAAAGTTCCGCTATCTCGCTCTGCTTGAGCCCCCTCGCCCTGAGCTTTAAAATCTTAATCTGCTGCTCCGTGAGGAACGTGTCCACTTTAAACACCATAATTTAACATGCTCTCAAAATTAAAAAGGTTTGCGTAATGCCGGTTCCGGGGCACCCAAAAGCTTTAAAACTTCTGACCCGTACCTTTGCCCATGTTAGGTGGTTGCTTTTGGCCTTGGTAAAGCCGACCTCTTCTTCCCTGTGTTAGTCTGGAGTTTCGTTTCCACTGGAACCGGAGGTGCTTTGAATGGACGACTTTAAGGTCACCCCATGGGACGTTGAGGGTGTTGTGGACTACAACAAGCTTATAGTAGAGTTTGGAACGAGTCCGCTGACGGACGAACTTATAGAGAAGACGGCAGAGCTCACGAAGAGCGAGCTACCGATATTCTTCAGGAGGAGGTTCTTCTTCTCCCACAGGGACTACGACAAGGTTCTGGCCGATTACGAGAGTGGTAGGGGCTTCTTCCTTTACACAGGGAGAGGTCCGAGCGGCCCGATGCACATAGGCCACATAATTCCGTTCTTCGCGACCAAGTGGCTCCAGGAGAACTTTGACGTCAACCTCTACATCCAGATAACCGACGACGAGAAGTTCCTCTTCAAGGAGAAGCTGAGCTTCGACGACACCAAGAGATGGGCCTATGACAACATCCTCGACATCATAGCGGTTGGCTTCGATCCGGACAAGACCTTCATCTTCCAGAACAGCGAGTTCACCAAGATTTACGAGATGGCCATTCCGATAGCCAAGAAGATAAACTACTCGATGGCGAGGGCGGTGTTCGGATTCACGGACCAGAGCAAGATCGGAATGATCTTCTACCCGGCAATACAGGCGGCGCCGACGTTCTTCGAGAAGAAGCGCTGTCTGATTCCAGCGGCCATTGACCAGGACCCCTACTGGAGGCTCCAGAGGGACTTCGCTGAAAGCCTCGGCTACTACAAGACCGCGGCCATACACAGCAAGTTCGTGCCCGGTTTGACCAGCATGGAGGGCAAGATGAGCGCGAGCAAGCCCGAAACGGCCGTCTACCTCACGGACGATCCCGAAGAGGCAGGCAAGAAGATATGGCGCTATGCCCTCACCGGCGGAAGGGCAACCGCGAAGGAGCAGCGCGAGAAAGGTGGAGAACCGGAGAAGTGCGTCGTCTTCAAGTGGTTCGAGATATTCTTTGAGGAAGATGACAAGAGGCTCATGGAGCGCTACCACGCCTGCAAGTCCGGCGAGCTCCTCTGCGGCCAGTGCAAGCGCGAGCTCATCGAGCGCGTTCAGAAGTTCCTCAAGGAGCACCAGGAGAGGAGGAAGGAGGCCGAAAAGAAGGTCGAGAAGTTCAAGTACACTGGAGAACTCGCGAGGGAGCAGTGGGATAAGGCTATTCCCGAGCCATTGAGAACTTAAAACTTGAAGTTACTCTAATTTATTCTCTTCTCAAATGTTCTTCATGTTTTCGAAACGTTTTTATTTTCTGACTTAGTAAAAGTTAGGATAGAGATACCCTTTGGAGGGGGTGAAGTTGAAGACAAAAGCGGCCGTTGCTCTTCTGGTTGCCCTTCTTGTTGTTGTCAGCGGGTGTATAGGTGGAGGAACGCAGGGAACAAGCACACCCTCGGCTACTTCGCACTCTCATGAACAATCCGGAACCCAGATTGAAGCACAACCCCAAACGAACCTGAAGACGGTGGATTTTTCGGAACTGGTCTCAAGGGCAATTCAACTTACATTGAATTCAACGGCCGTCGAGAAAGGCAATCTAACGATAGAATACGATGGGAAGAGGATACACGGTCGCTATGACTTCGTCATCACCAATCTGTCGGATGACATCTTGTATCTTTTTGTAATGGGACTTCCAGATGACCCAATGGCGTTAATCATGAACATGAGTGTCGAGGGTATCCCCATAAACTTCTCCCGCCTAAAAGGGTACAGGGCTGAGTTTGGAGAGATATACGGCGCCAAAATAAAGCCGAGTTACTTTATTGTATACGAGATCCCCGTGGATTCTTCCAAGACCTCAATAAAAGGTACAATCACGTACTCGCTAAAGTATCCTCTATTTCTCGACGACCCCTTACAGTATCCAGGCCCTCCAATTATGGGATTTTCCATGAGCTCCAGGTCCGCATGGTGGTCAAGCCTCACGTATTCACTGCCCGAGGGATACAGCTTTGTAGTCCCAGGTTACGGCGTCCTTACAGGCTCCGGGAAGATATCCGGCGATAAGTCTATGTATCTCCTCTACTGCTCGTTCATCCGGAGGGATGAGATAGTCTCGGAGAATTTCAGCGTTAGCGGCGTCAACGTCACCGTTTACTTGGCCTCCAGCCAGTACGTACCGGAGGAATGGAACACGATAATAGACCTCATAAAGCAATCTGTGGGTTTGTACTACAACATCACGGGTATTAGGCCCGTTAACAGCGTTAATATAGTGTTTAACCCCGACTTTATTCGCTCCTTTGAAGTACCAGAAACGGGCACTGTTCTCATTGGAGGAAGGGACAATATCAAAGTATTATATGAAAGAAAACCGAATAGCTTGCCCCATGAGCTTGCCCACCTCTGGTTTGGGGGTTATGTTGGCGAGGCCCCATTTAACGAGGGGTTCGCCACGTACTTTGAAACCTTGGCCATTCAGCGGTTTACCCCCTGGGGTGAGTTGTACATCAAAAGACAGGAGGATAACATCGAAAAATACGGAACGGTCAGCATCAACGAGGCTTTCAAGCTGGCGGAAACAGGCCAGCATGAGTTCAACATGAGTGTTGGCGTAGTCATTTACCAAAAATTTAACTTCTTCCTGCGCTCACTTCAGTACCTCCTCGGCGATAAGACGTTCTCAAAAGGAATCCATACTCTCCTCGAACGGTGCCATGGAAAGGAGTGCACCATCTTAGATGTCCAAAAAAGTTTTGAGAACGCGAGTGGGCAACAACTTAACTGGTTCTTTGATGAGTGGATCAACAGAACCGAACTGCCATATTACAACGTTACTCAGCTGGAAATCTCGGAGAACGGCGACGGATATAAGTTAACCTTCACCATAAGCGACGCCAACAACTTCACAATGCCAGTTCCGGTCAGGATTTACCTGGAAAACGGCGAATATTTGGACGAGAGAGTCTGGGTGAACGGTACTGCCACAGTAAGCCTTGAACTGCCGGATAAGCCAGTTAGGATCGTCATTGACCCCGAAGAGGTCATGGCAAACGTGAACAGAGAATTCAGAGTGAACGGCGTGGTCGTAAAGGTGGACTGACTTAAAACACTCCCCACTCCTCCTCGAACTCCTTCCCTCTCCTTTTCCAGCATTTATTATGGCACGGGCTTCGTTTCCACTGGAACTTCTGTTCATGTGTTCATGTATCCATTCGGTCAATCCCCCAAACTGCTGAAAATTTTTTCACACTCGACTGTCCCTCCATGTGCTCCCATCCCCATGACAGTTCATCCCGGCACCTATCGGGGGTTGTAGGTTCGCTTTTTTCGCGGGAAAAGGCCTATTAGGTCCGAAAAGCCTTCACACTGGAGGAGGTGGTCCAATGAGAAAGAGCGAAGCCCTTGCAGTTCTAATCGGAACCCAGATAGGTGCGGGGGTCCTCGGTTTGCCCTACGCGGCCAAGGAAGTGGGTTTAATCCCATCGCTTCTCGTGCTCACGGGGATAATGCTTCTCATGCTCTTCACGGCCAGAATCGTCCTCGATTTCTCGGCAAGGATGGGCGGAGCGCAGCTGAGCACCGTGGCCAGGAAAATGCTCGGGAGGGGCGGCGGCCTTTTAATGTTCGTCAGCATAACCTTCATGAGCTTCGGTGCCCTCCTTGCCTACATAGCGGGCATGGGAAGCGTGTTCGCGGGCCTCTTTGGGGTCGCTCCAAAAATCGGGGCCCTTATCTTCTGGGTCTTGGCATCTCTCATCATATACCTCGGCCTCGAGGCCAGCGGGAAGAGCGAGCTCGCCATGAGCCTCGCGATGCTCATCCTCTTCATGGCCGTTGGTGTAATGCTCCTCCCGAGGGGAAGGCTTGAGAACGCCACCTACTCGAGCGCATCGTCCCTCTGGAAGATTGTGGGCGTGTCAATATTCGCCCTCGGCTGCCACACGGTCATCCCCGACGTTTACAAGAGCCTCGGAAGCTACGGGGACACAAAGAGACTCCTCACCTGGGCCTTCGTCATACCCACCGCCATCTACGCGCTCTTTATGGCCTCCTTCCTCCTCGTCTTCGGGAAGGAAACGCCCCAGATAGCCACGCAGGCCCTGGAGAGCCTTTTCGGAAGGGCTGGCTTCCTCGTCGGCAACCTAATCCCCCTCTTCGCCATAACGACCAGCTACATCGGGATAGCCCTCGCCCAGCTCAGCAACGTTGAGGAGTACCTCGGCATGGACAGAAAGCTCGCGTGGGCAATAACCGTCCTCCCGCCCCTTTTGGTGTACCTCTCCGGCGTCGGCGACTTCGTGAGCGTTTTGGGACTGGCGGGGGACACGGGTGACCTGGTGGCCTTCATAGTGCTCCCCATAGTCCTCTACATAACCCACAGGCTCGGTTTCGCCACCCTTGAAGGGGAGGCCGAGGCCGGTTGAACTCTCTTTTCATTCTTCCCTTCCCGCCGGGGACGGTCCCTGCAAGCTTTTATACCATGCCCTCGAACATAGTGCGGTGTTGCAAAAATGGTCCGCCTCCCCTTCCGCGACGGTTTTTACGAGCTCCGCCCGAGCAAGATAGTGTGTCTTGGAAGGAACTACGCCGAGCACGCGAGGGAATTAGGCCACGAGGTTCCTAAGGAGCCTGTGGTATTCCTCAAGCCGCCGAGCGCCCTTATAGGTCCTGGAGACCCGATAATCCTCCCCAGGATGAGCAAGCACGTTGACCACGAGGTCGAGCTTGCAGTCATCATCGGAGAGAGGGCAAAGCGCGTTCCTGCCGAGAAGGCCATGGACTACGTCCTGGGCTACACTATCCTGCTCGACATAACCGCCCGCGACCTTCAGTGGGAGGCCAAGAAGAAGGGGCTCCCCTGGACGATAGCTAAGGGCTTCGACACATTCGCCCCCGTCGGGCCGAGGGTTGTCGATAAGCGCGAGTTGAAGATAGACGACCTTGAAATCGGCCTCAAGGTAAACGGCGAGGTGAAGCAGCTGGCAAGGACGAGCGAGATGATATTCAAAGTCCCGGATATAATCGAGTACGTCTCGGGTATAATGACCCTCGAGCCCGGAGACGTAATAGCTACCGGAACGCCGGCCGGTGTGGGCCCGCTGAGGCACGGCGACCACATTGAGGCCTGGATAGAGGGAATTGGGAAGGTTGAGTTCGACGTTCTGAGTGAGGGCTCGATACTCTGCTGACTACTCTTTTTTGTTTACGACCTTTGCTGGAAGTCTGGGGAAACTCACTCGACTAAGTAGGGATGAGCTTTAACTTCTGGATTAACTGGGCGAGTATTTTGGTCAAAAAATAAAAATGTCAAACCTCACTCCATCCTTTTTACGGCCCACGCGTAGCTGGCCACCGCGAATACCGCCATAACGACGCTCCACACCAGCACGTAGGTGAAGTCCCCCATGAGCTCCCCCGGCGGCCTCCCGTAGATGTCGGAGAGCCTCAGTACCTTCAGCGCCCTGCCGAGGGGGAAGTAGTGGGCTATCGGCCGCGCCCATCCCGGCAGTACGCTCTCGGGGATGACTATGCCAGCTAAGAACAGAAGGGGCATGGAGACGAGGTTTACAACGGCTGTCGTTGACCTCTCGCTCCTCGTGAGCATCGCTATGGCCAGTCCAAGGCCCATTGAGAACATGGCGGCCGTGAATATCACCAGCCAGCCGAAGGGGCTCGGGAAAAGCGTTGAGCCGAAAACCACCCTTGCGTAGGCTATTCCTATGAGTATGCTCACGGTTATGGTCGTGAACGTCGAGAGGCTCTTTCCAAGGAGAAAGTCCCAGGGAGTCGTTGGCGAGGCCGCTATCCTCCTGAGGGTGCCCTTGTCTATCTCCTCGAGCACGGAACCCCCCATCATGAGCATCGTGGCGAAGAGGAACTGTATCCCGATGAAGCTCGTCACGTAGAACTTTATCCCTCTCCCGGTCTCGGTGTGGATGCTCCTTTCCTCGAGCACTACGGGCTCGGCAGTCGCGAGGAAATACTCCTTAATATGCTCCTCCGAGACGTTGTACGTCTCAAAGTACTCCCTCGGGATATAGCCCATCATCAACTCCATCTTCCGCTCCCTGAACTCCCTCCCGACCTCGGAGAAGAAGCTCCTGATTATGGAGCTGACTATCTGGTAGTTCTGGGGGTCGGTTTTATCGAAATATACCAGGACCCTCCCCTGCAGTCCGGAGCTTATGTTGGCGTCAAAATCCGACGGAAAAAGGACGAGGGCTTTTATACTGCCGCGCTTCAACGCCCCAAGGCCCGCGGAAGCGTTGGGAAACTGCCTAACGTCGAAGAGGGATGCTCCGTTGAGGGTTGCGTTCTCCATAACTCCTATTATGAGGGTGGAAAAGTTCCCTTCTGGCTGGACGACGCCAACGTCCACAGTTACCGGCGAACCCGGGCCACCCCAGAGGCTTCCCATGAGCGTGACCCACATCAGGGGGAAGACGAATATCCAGAAAAGCACCATTTTCTCGCGCCTCGTCTCCCTCAGATCCTTGAGTACTATGCCCTTGATGGCCCGTGGGTTCATTCCAGTCCCCTCCCGGTAAGCTTTATGAAGACGTCCTCGAGCGTCGGCTCCTCAACTTTAATCTCCTTCACCCTGCTCCCGGCTTTCACAAGGATTTCCACTATTTCTGGCAAAGCCTCCCTTGGGTTTCTCACGCGAACCCTCACCTCGTCTCCCTTTTCAACGAATGGGTAGCCTATGCCTCCCAGCCCCTTCAAGAGCCCCCTGATCGTTATTATGCTCTCCTCCCCGATGAGCCTCTTCAGCTCATCGGGTGTTTCGGTCGCGATGACCTTCCCCTCGTTCATCACCGCCACTCTCTCGGCGAGTTCCTCGGCCTCCTCCATGTAGTGGGTCGCGAGGAGAACGGTCTTCCCCTCGTCCCTGAACCTCCGTATGATCTCCCAGAACTCCCGCCTCGACGGCACGTCCAGTCCCGTCGTCGGCTCGTCCAGAATCAAGAGTTCTGGTTCGTACAGGAGGGCAATCGCCAAGTTCAGGCGCCTCTTAAAACCGCCGCTCAGTTCCTTCGCCTTCTTTCTCTCGGGCAGGGAGAAAAGCTCGATGAGCTCCCCTATCCTCTCCCGGGAGGCGTTGTATAAGTCGGCGTAGAATTCGAGGTTCTCCCTCACCGTAAGCAGGTCGTAGGCTATGCTCTCCTGCGGGATGTAGCCTATGAGCCTCCTCGTTTCCCTTGAAAGGGACTTTCCGAACACCCTGACCTCGCCGGTGTTGTAGGCCAGCCCCTCCGCCAGAATCCTTATGAGGGTTGTTTTACCGGCCCCGTTTGGGCCGAGAAGGGCGAGTATCTCCCCCTCGCGAACTTCGAGGTCAAGGCCCTTCAGGGCCTCGAAGTCACCATAGCGTTTCCTAAGACCCTTTATCCTGAGCGCCATCATCATACTGCACCGTACATAAATTGGTGAAACTCCATAAAAGGCCCGCAGTTTCTCTGAAATTCAGAGTGATGAACTCTTTGAGGGATTTAAAAAAGAAGTAAAATACATTCACACCCTCTTCCCTTCCTTCACGTAAACGACTCTCGCCCCTATTTCCTTTGCGTGGTCGCTTATCCTCTCCAGGTGGCGCATTATGAGGGCCTCAACTGGAGAAGAGGCCGAGCTTTTCAGGTTCTCCAGTGATTGGATGTAGAGGTCGTCTATCCTGTTGTCTATCTCCAGGAGCTTTCCGGCCGAGACTTCATCGAGGTTCTCAAAGGCCTCTATTGCAGTTTTAACGGCCCCAACAGTCAGCTCAAAGCCCTCCCTGAGGAGCTCGCTCTCCTCGGCTCCGACTATCTTCGCAGTCCTCTCTATCTCCATGGCATAGCGCGAAATCCGGTAGAGGTCGTAGGAGACGTCTATCGAGCTCTGGATGAAGCGCAGATCACTGGCAACCGGTGAGTACCTCACGAGGAGCTCGGTTGCTATATCGAGAACCTCGTTCCTGAGAAGGTGGAGCTTGCTCGATATCTCCTCCGTTGAGTTGAACTCTCCCCCGAGACTGTTTCTAGCGTCCTTTAGGGAGTTGAGAGCCTCGTTCCCCATCTCGTTTATCAGCTTTTTGAGCTGTTCCTTACCAATATCAAGGAGTTTCCTCATGGTATCACCCCAGCGCTCCAGTAACGTACTTCTCAGTTAATTCATGCTCCGGGTTCTCGAAGACCTTTCTCGTTGGCCCAACTTCTATCAGCTCACCGAGGTAGAGGAAGGCAACGTAATCAGCTACCCTGGCAGCTTGAGCGGGCGAATGGGTGACTAGAACTATCGTGTAGTCCTCCTTGAGCTCAAGGAGGAGCTCCTCTATCTTGGCCGTTCCGACAGGGTCTATGTTGGCGGTTGGCTCGTCCATCAGAAGGACTTCTGGCTTCATAGCCAAAGCCCTCGCTATAACGAGCCTCTGCCTCTGTCCTCCGGAGAGGTTCCCTGGATAGTCGTTCAGCCTGTCCTTCACTTCATCCCAGAGCGCGGCCTTCTTCAAGGCCCACTCAACCCTTTCGTCGAGCTCTTCCTTAGACTTAACCAGTCCGTTCAGCTTGAGGCCTATCGCCACGTTGTCGTATATGGTCAGATGAGGGAAGGGGTTCGGGTACTGGAACACCATCCCAACCCTCTTCCTGACCTCTATCGGGTCAACGTCCTCCGAATAGATGTTCTCTCCGAAGAGCATTACCTCACCTTCAACCCTCGCATCTTCGTTCAGCTCTATCAGCCTGTTGAAAGTCCTCAGCATCGTGCTCTTTCCACAGCCGCTCGGCCCCATGAGCGCAAAGACGCCCTTGTTCGGGATTTTGATGTCAACGCCCTTTATCACGTGGTTCTGGCCGTAGTAAACGTTAAGGTTAACCGTCTCTATCGCGAAGTTCACAGTCTCACCTCCTTCAGGCTAAGGCGTATCGGGATGAATATCCCGAGGAAAATCGTGAGGAGAACCAGCGAGGCGCCCCAGGCGGTTGCATGATCCGCTGGATTCGGGCTCTGGACGAGCTGGTAGATGAGGAGCGGAACGGCACCGACGGGCTTGGTTATGGAGGATGGATAGCTCTCGTAAAGTCCTCCAGCGGTGAAGAGGAGCGGCGCTGTTTCTCCAGCGACTTTGGCCATTCCTATGAGGACGCCGGTCAAAATGCCGCGCTTCGCCATCGGTGCGAGTATTCTGAAGACAACCTTCGCTCTCGTAAGGCCAAGGGAAAAGCTTGCCTCCCTGTACGTTGACGGTATCTCCCTGAGGGCCTCGTGGGTGTAAACGGCCACGTAGGGAGTGAGGATTATCGCCAGCGCTAAGGCCCCAGCCAGGGCGGAGTAAGTCCCCATCGGAACGGCCACGACCTGCATCACGAAGACCCCGACCAGTATCGTCGGGAACTCTATCATTATCTGGAGCAGAGTCTTGGTCCACTGACCGAGGATGCTCTTAGGGTATTCGTAGGCGTAAACTCCGACGAGGAAAGCAACAGGAAGACCGAGGAGAGCAGAGAGGAACGTGAGGATGAAGGTTCCTGCTATGGCCGGACCTATTCCACCCTCGCTGAGCGTCCCCGTGAGGAATTTCGTCCCCCTCTCAGCTATCACCGGGAAGCCCTTGATCAGGACTGTGGCTATGATGTGGAACAGCGGCACGAATATCAAAATGGTGAGCGTACCGACACCTACAAAAAAGGCCTTCTCCTTCGTTTTTCGGTCAAATGCTGACATCTCTCCCACCTCTTGAGTATCTTGAGGCCGACCACATTCACGGCCAGGCCGATTACGAAGAGTATCAATCCGGCCGCGAAGAGCGTCGAGGTCATGTACTCGTAGATGAAGGCGTTGCCGAACTGGTTGGCTATTAGCGAAGAGACTGTGTATCCCGGTGCGAAGAGGGCCGTTGTCAGGTTGAACGTGTTCCCTATCACGAGGGAAACGGCGACCGTCTCACCTACGGCTCTTCCGAAGGCGAGGATCGTTCCCGAAACTATAGCTGGCTTTATGTATCCGAGGAGGACTTTGGTCGCCTCGTACCTTGTTGCCCCGAGGGAGTAGATTGCCTCTTTATATGTGAAGGGCACCATGTTGTAGGCCTCCCTTATTATGGCTGATGCAAAGGGAGTGACCATTATCGCCAGGAGAACTCCAGCCGAGAGGTAGCTGTATCCGCCAACAGGCGGGTAGGAGAAGAGCGGAATGAAGGAGAGGTGATCGTAAAGGGGCTGCATAACCCAGTCTCTCAGGAAAGGGACGAGGAAGAACGCTCCCCATACCCCGTAGATTATCGTCGGGAGGCCGGCCATTATGTCGGAGAGGACTATGAATGCGTTCTTCAGCCTCTTGGGTGCGTAGTCAACGACGAATACCGAATAGGCCACCGATAGGGGCAGGGCTATGAGGATTGCTATGAGGGATGTGTAGACGCTTCCCCATATAGCTGCTACTATTCCATAGACCTCTTTGCTCGGCTCCTCGGCCGCTTTCCAGACGTTCTTCAGGTAGAGGTCAAGGCCGTACCTGTGGAGCGCCGGCAGGGCGTTGGTGAAGTAAACGAAGAGCATCCCTGCGAACAGCAGGAAGACAAGGATAACCGCCGGATACGTGGCAATTTTGAACGACTCGACCTTCCTCAAGCCTCACTACCCTCTTCCGCCTTTTCCTTCCAGGAGAACTTTTCGTCTAATGTCCTCCGAAGGAAGCTTACGTTTGAGAGGACTGAATCCCTCCCGCTGTACCCCCTTATCTCCAGGACGGCTCTCTTGGCGTTTGTAAGCTTTATTGCCTGACCGGCATAGAAGAATCCTACCATACCCCCACCGAGCGGCCTGTGTTCATCTTTGGAGCCGTTGTTGTCGTGAATGTGAAGGTGGCTTGTGTACGGGAAGAGTACGTTAAACTCGTCCATCTTGAGTCCCGAATGCATCGAAGTCAGGAACGCGTGCCCAATGTCAAAGCACAGCTCAAACCCCTCACTCACAAAGGAGAGAAGTTCATGGGGAAGCGCCCCGATTCTCCCCTCAAAGAGATTCTCAACGACGAGCTTTACTCCACTGTCCTCCGCTATGGACTTTAGCTCCCTCAGGTGCTTCAGAGTGTTCACGTAGGCCTTCGTGTAGCTCTTCCCGATGTCCCCTCCGTGCACGACGATGACCTCTGCGCCAAGATGGTTCGCAATTCTGATTACTTTCTCCATTCTCTTTACCGGCTCTTTTCCATAGACTCCGAGGTCTAGGGGGAGGTTCTTCCCGTCGGCAGTCGGCGCGTGAAGTGTAAACTCCACTCCAAGGCCCTCAAGGTCTTTGAAGGTTCCCTGTTGTATCTCCCCGTTTTCAACGAGGCCAGCATCGTCAAAGCCAAGCTCGATGAAGTCCACACGAAGGTCGTCTAAGGAAAATCCCTTTCCGCTGATTTCTCTGACGATGTAGGAGTTGACGCCGAGCTTCATCGTTCTCACCCATACAAAGGAAAGAAAAGGGGCTTCATTCGGTCTCTATCATGTCCAGGGCCTTGAGGCCTATCTGGGCGACCTCCTTGGGCAGACCCACGTAGCCAGGCGCGAGGTTTTCTGACTTCTGCCCTTCTGTCAGAACCCACTTAAGGAAGTCCTTGATGGCCTGGGCCTCTTCTTTGCTGTAGTGCTTTCCACCCTTGTTCTGCCAGACGAGGAGGTGGGTGAAGGCCACTATTGGATAGGAGTTCTCTCCTGGGGCGTTGAGGAGCTGTTCGAGATCCTCCTTGTAACCCTCGGTTGGGCCGGGTATGAAAGCCTTAACGCCCGCGACGGCGGCCTTTATCGCATCATCTGTGGGCTTAACGAAGTTTCCAGCCTTGTTCTTGAGAGCTACAACCTTGAGGTTCTCCTCTATGGCGAAGGAGAGCTCGGTGTAGGCTATGCTGTACTTGGTGCTCTTCAGGGCCTGGACAACTCCCGGGTTGCCCTTTCCACCGATGCCCCTGCCGACCTTGTCAACGGGCCAGTCAACGGTCTTTCCTGCTCCAACTCTGTCGGCCCACTCCTTGCTGACGAGGCTCAGGTAGGTGGTGAAGATGGCCGTCGTTCCGCTCGAGTCGCTCCTGTGGACGACTATGATCTTCTCGTGGGGGAGGTTCGCGCTGGGGTTGAGGGCCTTGATAGCTGGATCGTCCCAGTACTCTATCTCGCCCATGAATATCTTGGCGAGGGTTTCCCCATCGAGCTTGAGCTCGTCAACGCCCGGCACGTTGAAGGCAACGACAACCGCACCAACGATTTCAGGGAACTGAAGGGGCTGGTCACCAGTTGCGAGGAACTTCTTCCATGTGGACTCCTTAACCGGTGGATCACTCCTGCCTATGTGAGTTAGGCCCTTAAGGAAGGCATCCTGCCCGTGTCCGCTTCCGCCGCCCTCGTACTCGATCTTGACGTTGGGGTGGCTTTTCATGTAGACTTCAATCCACTTCTGTACTTGGTACTGAGGGAAAGTAGCCCCGGTGGTGCGAAGGGTTACCACCTTGGCCTGAGAGGTGCTCTGGCTTGAAGCCTGTGCCGTGCTGGACGGGTTTGAGCTCGTACCAGCGCCTTTTTCTCCAGATATACAGCCGCTTGCCGCCAGGGAAAGCCCCAATATTAGGACGATAAACACCGAGAGGACCTTCTTCATTGGGTTCACCGATGATTAGAAGAAGATCAAGAAATATAAAGATTGCCGCAATAAAATATATCCTGATGGTAAATCTATATAGATATGGGTTCTCTATTCCACAACATAGGTGTGCACCATCAGTCCTCCGTGACCGATGAGCCTGTGGTGCTTTATCTCGAAGCCGGTCTCGGTTATCGCCTTCTCTATCGCCCTCTTCTCCGTGGTTATGAAGACCCCGCGCTTTTCGAGGACTTTGGCGAGCTCGCCGAAGAAAGCCGAGTACAGCCCCGGTATCATGCTCTTCCTTCCTATCTTCAGGCCGTAGGGGAGGTTGCTAACCGCGAAATCAACGCTCTCGACGTGCTCACTCAGCTTTGTGGCGTCGCCCTGGATGAACTCAATCTTATCTATCACTCCAGCCGCCAGGGCG
>NZ_LANF01000013.1 GCF_000966265.1 Palaeococcus ferrophilus DSM 13482
TTTCCGCACCCCTTATGTGCTTTCTATACTTCTCGACCCCTATTATTCTTCCTTCATAGCCCCCGAGGGCAAGCTCGATGAGTATCGTCCCACTCCCGCAGAAGGGGTCTATGAACGGCCCGCCGTCCGGCTCGGCCAGCTCTATGAGCGCGTTGGCTATGCTCGCCTTGAGGTGCGCGGGGTGGTTGTAAACCCTCCACGGTCTCTTGTGGAGCGAGGAATCGCCGGTGGTGTCTATTCCAAGGAAGAAGACGTCCCCAACAAGTTCCGCCCTGAATATCACCGCAGGATGGTCGAGGTTCACCCTTGGAGTCCCGAAGCGGGAGAGCCTATCGAAGATGGCCTTTCCAACGGTTCTTGAGATGTCAAGGCTCGTTATTTTGTGCTCGCCCTTCCGGAAGGGCCTCACTGCAAAGGACTCGCTCGTCTTGACGTACCTTTCCACTGGAAGCCCTGAGACGAAGTCCTCTATCCTCTTGAGGGCAACCTCCGGCTCATTTTCCTCAATCCCCTCGAACCTCTCGCTCGCTATCTCCATGATCACGCGGTGGAGGAGCCTTGAACGCTCGTTCAGATAGGTTGAAACGCTCAGCTCCCTTTTCCTGCCCTTCTCGTCGGTGTAGTATGCCCCATCCACCTCGGCCAGAACCCTGCCCTCAACGCCTAAGGGCCTCTCCTCCACCCGAAACGGAACTCCCAGCTGGGAGAGCAGGTTCTCCACCTCTGACTTCGCCAGGTCTTCGATCCCTTTTGATGTTGTGAGTAGGAACCTCATGGGTCAGACTTGGAGGTGGTGTATAAATATCTTTTGAGGCGAGCGGGTTGTTGGGCCCGCGGTAAGGAAGAGAAAATTAAGAGGGAAACCAAACATCATCGAAGCCGAGTTTTATCTTGTGGACTACTCTTCAGTTTTAGAGAGAGGAAATCACGGCGCCCGTTTAAAGCCGTAGGCCTCAAAATCCCCGTCAAAGGTAAAAGCTTCTTTTATACCGAGCCTCTCCATGATGGCGAAGCTCAGGCAGTCTGTAACGTCCATCCCGTCGTGGTCGTCGAACCTCTCGAATATCTCCCACGCCCTCTCCCAGTCCTCCTCGGTTTCGTTTTCGACCCTTACGAAGTGGCTTGCCTCTATCAGCCTCTTGAGTTCAAGCGCAACCTTTTTTCCAGCCCTCTTCGATGCCCCGTTGAGGAACTCCATCAGGACGGGGCGCCCGATTACGAACCTCGCCCCGGACACTGCCTTAGACTCAAAGAACTCCACGGCCCTTTTGTGGTTCTTGTCGTTCGGGTTGAAGAACGCTATCAGCGCACTGGTGTCCATGTAAACGAGCTCTGGCTTGATGGCCTTTCCGCGCTTTCTCTTCCTCACTCGCTTGACCATTCGACCGTCCCCCACTCGTCCTTCTCGCTCTCATCCTTCTCGGCCCTCTTCAGGAGTCCGATGCCCTTCCAGAGTGGGTCTTCGTGTACCTCACGGAGCATCTCCTTCTCGGCACTCTCGGCGTACTCCCTGAGAATTTCCCGCAGAATCTCTTTGAGGGGCACCCCTCTATCCACTGCCATCGCCTTGAGTGCCCTGTAAGTCTCCATGTCGAGCTCGGTCTGAACTATCTTTGTGGAGGACATTTATAGTCACCTTAATGAAATATTGCATTTAAAACTAATAAATTTTGCTATCAAATGTAATGATGGAGAACAGAAAAATTGCCTCACTCCATTATCGCAACCACGCCCTTCCACTTCTTCCCGAAGCACTCGCTGGCTAAGATGTGCTTTCCGGTAAGCTCTTCGAGGAGCCTCAGTCCGGGGTGGCACTTCTTGAAGCCCGTCGCTATGCCGACGGTGAATCCCTCCACCTCACGGATTCCAACCCTCTTCTGGCCATCGAGTTTCTTCTCCAGAGTTTCCCCGTACTTCCAGAGTATTCTCCTTGGATCGAGGAGGACGTCCCTCTCTATGCCATCAAGCACCTCCTCGAAATCCCTCACGAACTCCGTCCTGCTCTCCTCCCTCCCGAAGAGGGTGAAGCGACCTGTCTGCCACTCGCGGAGGAGCCACCTCGCGGTCTCCTCGAGGTCAACCTCCCCTCCTGCTTTAACCAGCCCGCGCCTCTCTCCTATCCTTCTCAGGACGGCCTCCACGTCGTCGAAGTTATCCACCCCAAACTTCTCGGTTAAGGCCTCCCGACGCGTCTCTATAATGCGTTCTATGAGACGGAGTGCCGGCGGCACGGGGTTCTCTATCTTGTCCGCAGGGAAGCCGCCACGTATGACGAGCTCGTCGAAGTCCTCGATGGGCACAACCCCCGGGCTGTCCAGGAGCCATATCTTCTTGCTTAGCTTTATGAGCTGCTTCCCCTTCGTGTAGCCGGGAATGGGGGCGGTTCCTACCGCTCTTTTGCCCTTCAAGGTGTTGATTATCGTGCTCTTTCCCACGTTGGGGTAGCCTATGAGGGCCACCTTAACCCGCTCTTTCTCGTCCAGATGGGGTTTTGCGAGCTTTTTGATCTCTTTCCGGAGTATTCCAGTTCCCTTCCTCTCGCGGGCGGAGATGAAGACAACAGGGATCTCGCTCTTTCGCTTGTATTCCTCCGCCCACTCCTTTGGAACCAGGTCCGCCTTGTTCATGACTATAAGCAGGGGCTTTCCCTCTTCCACGATGATACGCTCCAGCTTGAGGTTCCTCGTGCCTATCGGGTCTCTCGCGTCAACTACCTCGATTATCATGTCCGCCTCCTCTATTACCTCCCTCACCACTCTCCACGCTTTCTTCTGCTTCATCTCTCACCACCGTTATCTCAAATATAACCGTCCCGCCGTCTGTGTACGGTGCTCCGGGATCGAGGCACTGGACGTAGGCTTTCTCTCCCCTGCCTAGGCCTAGCTCCCTCGCCTTAATACCCTTTCGGAGGGCCACGAGATGGGGAAGGAAGGAGGCAAAGGCGTGGGTGCAGAGGGCGTCGGTCTCTCTGAGGTTCACCCGGGGGCCCTCGACGACTATCCTGTCCCCCTTTTTGAAGACCGGGCATCTCCCCCTAACTTCGACAACTCGGATTACTACCCGCTCCATGCTTCTCACCGAAACTTAAATAAGGTTATTACTCATATTAATGACTTAGGATATCCAGTCTCAAAGTTGGGGTATCGGCATAACTCTCATGGTGGTGTCGGCTGTGTCTGAGAATATTGAGGAAAAGATTAGGAGATTACGTGAGCTGGGTAAAAGCGCGGCGGAACCGGAGCCTGTTGTTCCTGCAAAGCCCGCCCGCGTCGGCAAACCTCCTCGCAGACCCTCCAGAATTGGAAGTTTAAGGCAGAAAGAGCGTCGTAAGAGGGTTTTAATCGGTGCCATGGTCATAACAATAATCGCTATAATCATAGTCGCTTTTGTGTACACTTATATGCAGAACCAGGAGGTCAAGAAGCTCCAGAGCGCAAAGCAGGCCAAACTCGCGGAGGTCAACAAGTACTTCACGGGCAACCTAAGCAACGACCCGGTTAAGGCCCAGCTGATATCGCAGATCAACGCCGCCAAAACCGTGGAAGAGGTGAACGCCATAGACGTCAAGGGCGCCTACCAGCGTAGAGTCCAGGAGCTGAAAGCGCAGGAAGAACAGAGAAAACAGCAACAGCTGATGGAGGAGCTGAACGCCCTCAAGGAGCAGAAGAAGGCGGAGGTTGAAGCTGCATTCACCCCCCTCCTCGCGGAGCCCCTACCCTCCGACCTGAAAAACGAGGTAATCTCGACCCTCAATTCCCTCGAGGGGACTATAGACTCCGCCACATCGAAGGAAGAAGTTGGCACGGTTGACCCGACCCCCTACCTCAACGACCTGTGGAGGAAGTACTACTACTACCTCATAGACTCCGTCCCGACGGACAAGGTGGTCCTCAAGAAGGGCTCGGAGAAGCACATCTACACCAAGGTCGAGGCCAAATACGAAATAAGCAAGGTTGAGAGCTACACCGAACTCCTCCAATACGAGGTCACGAAGGCCGAGATGGTGAGACTGGCCCTCGTTCTCACGAGGGAGAGCGTTGTAAACGGCTACCTTGAGCCTGGAGCGAGGGTGCAGCTGTTCGCCAAGAACGGGAGCAACGTTTACGTTAGGATAGTTGATGAGGGATTCGTGAACGCGGTACTCCTCCCAACCCAGGCGGGGAGCATCTCAGTCAGCGAGAGCCAGAGTGATTCCTCCTCCTACACCAACCAGGCCAGCAGCTCCTACTCCGAGACGAGCTCCAGCCAGGAGAGCTACCAGCCGGGAAGCCAGAGCCTTAGCAATTCGGAGTCATCAACCTACAGCGACCAGCAGACAACGGGGCAGACCTCAACGGAGTCCTCAAGCGCCTCCTACACCTACAGCACGAACCTCGCCGAGATACTAAAGGCGCTGGCCGCGGGTAAGATAGTGGCTGGGGAGGACGTACAGCGGACCCTCGACCGCTACGGATGGAAGCTACTCGACCTGGAGCAGGCCACGAAGATGATGGTCCTTGACCCCAACACCCCTGTACTCGTTATAGTGGAGGTTCCCTCCGAGCTGGTGCCCGACATACTGACCTACAAGAACCAGCTCTACGTGGCCGAGATAGTGGGGTGATAGCATGAAGAAGTTTTCTTTCTTCTTTTTTGGGTTTTTGTTAGTTTCGGCTTCCCTTGCGATGGCCCAGAGCTACTCCCTCCCGGGCCAGGGTTACAATAACATAGGTATTAGCGCGTACGCCCTCGTTGATTTGAACCTCACCCTCGTTAACGAGGCCCCGTTTGATAAATTCGTTCTCCTCAACCCTCACTTCAACTACACGATATACAGGGAGAAGGGGGACCTGGTTTTTGGGGCCAACCGCTCGTTTAACCCCACAACCAACATGATGAACTACTACTTCGGTTTCTGGATTAAGCCCTATGAAGTTTTGAAGGTCAACATCAGGACCGTCGAACCCCTCACGGTGAACCTCACGGTTGAGGACGACGGAAACAACGTTCCCTACTCCCGCAGCGTCACCTACAGCGGTTCCGCTGTTTACGTGAACGCCGATGGTACCGAAGATGTGAACTTCTTCTACGGCACCCTCTATCCAAGCCTCATACTCTACCCCCAGAAGTACTACGACCCGAGGTTCCTCATGGGTGTTGACCCCTACATAAAAGTTCTCGAGTACGATGGAGAGGTTACCCTCGTCATCCAGGACGTGCCCGATGAGTTCGGGCTTTTCAGGGAGGTTTTTGCTGTTGGAGTGCCCCTCCTCTTCGAGGATGCTTACATGTACGACTTCACCCCCGAGTACACCATGAAGTACAGCGAGTACGTCCACGACTTCCTCCCAATGTACCTCGGCACCCCCTCCGTGGAGAGGGAAAAAGAGGATAAGAACGAAGAACACACCTCAAAAACGACCATGTTCTCTCTGACCGATAGTCTTCTGACTGGAGGCAAGGTTAAAAAGCCTGAGCCCGTGGGTAGGAAGAAGATAGAACCCTTTGATTTCCCCGTGTGGATAGTGTGGTTTGGAGGGGACCGGTTCGAAATAAGCTATCGTGTGAAATGGACAAATGAGGAGAGGGTGAGCTCACTTGGAGGAGAAAAAGAAAAAATCCGGTTTGTCCTGGATAGAAGAGATATTAGGTAATGAGAACGCTCCCCTTGATAGCCTCATCAAAAGGGAGGAGGAGCCCAAGAAGGAGGAGGTTCCTCCCAAACCCTCCAGCCTATTTGATATTCTGGGCAGCGAGAAAAAACCCTCCAGAGAGGAGATACTTCAGAAACGGCCCGTAAGACAGGAAAAGCAGGCAGCGGAGGCTTCACCCGCCGCTGCTGTCCCACCGGCCCGTCCGGGAGGTGGAATGAGCCTCCAGGATCTTCTCGGAGCCACTCAACCCAAGAAGCTTCCCATACCCAGCGTCTCCATGGGGGAGGGTGTCAAGGTTCTCGACGCCTACGGAAACGTACGCATCCTCCGCATAAAGGGAGAGCCCGTCCCGATTTACGAGCTCAGGATGCCTCAGCTCTCGAGGGAGGAGGAGAAGCTCCTCAAGATGGTGAGGGACAGGGCGATAGTGGAGATTCAGATTGATCCCGAGAGCATACCCAATCCCGAGGAGAGGAGGAGGGTATTCATAAAGGCAGTGAAGTCCATGGTCCGCGAGATGGCGCCCACACTGTCCGAGGGAAAGGCGGAGGTCATAACCGAGCTCATAGTGCAGAACATGATAGGCTACGGCAAGATTGACCCCCTCATACGAGACGACAACCTGGAGGAGGTCATGGTCATAGGAACAGGGAAGCCCGTCTACGTGTGGCACAGGCGCTTCAACATGTGCAGAACCAACATAGTCTTTGAGGAGGATAAGGAGATACTCCACATAATCGAGCGCATAGCAAGGGAGGTAGGGAGGAGGATAGACCAGCAGAGCCCCCTCCTGGATGCGAGGCTCTCCGATGGCTCCCGTGTTAACGCTACGATTCCGCCGATAAGTCTTGAAGGTCCAACCATAACCATCCGTAAGTTCAAGAAGGATCCCCTCACGATAATAGACCTCATAAAGTACGGTACCCTCAACTCGGAGATAGCGGCGAGGCTCTGGGTGATGGTGGACGGACTCGGCGTCAAGCCCGCCAACGTCCTCGTGGCGGGTGGAACGGGTTCAGGTAAGACGACCCTTCTAAACTCCCTCGCGATGTTCATCCCTCCAAGCGAGCGCGTTATCTCCATTGAGGACACCGCCGAGCTCCAGCTCCCAATAGAGCACTGGGTCAGGCTTGAGACCCGGCCGCCGAACATCGAGGGCAAGGGAGAGGTCACGATGGACGACCTCGTTAAGAACACCCTCCGTATGCGTCCGGACAGGATCATAGTCGGTGAGGTCCGTGGTCCGGAGGCAAGGACGATGTTCACGGCCATGAACACGGGACATAATGGTGCCCTCTACGACTTCTCGGTCATACAGCTTTCGGACGGGAGGTTCGAGCTCATAGGGGACCTAGTTGGTAAGCTCTTTGAGAAGTACTCCAACAGGGTTGAGACCTACAAAGACCTCGAATACATAACACTCGATGAGAAAGATCGCTTTGAGGTGGTGAGCGTCGGTCCGGACCTCAAGGCTGGAAAGCACGTTGTCTCAAAGGTATGGAGGAGGAAGGTCAGGGAGGGCGAGAAGCTTCTGAGGATAAGAACAAGGACCGGAAACGAGGTCATCCTCACCAAAACCCACCCGTTCTTTGTTTTCTCCGATGGCGATGTCGTGAGAAAAGAGGCAGAGAAGCTCAAACCCGGAGACAGGGTCGCGGTGATGCTCAGACCTCCGAAACCCCCACAGAGGAAGGCTGTGGTGTCTCCAGAGGTCTATGCTGGTATAAGCGACTATTATCTTGTTCCCAATGGGAAAGGCATTGTTAAAGTTCCCAACGACGGAATTCCACCAGAAAAGGCACAGTTCCTGCTCTCAATGAACTCAAACCGCGTTAAGCTGATCAGGGAGGTTGATGAGAGGTTATCCTACATAGTCGGTGTTCTCCTCGGGGATGGATATCTCTCTTCAAATGGGTACTATCTCTCCGCCACCTTCGATGAGATGGAGTACATGAACGCGTTCATCGAAAGCGTGTCCAATTTCCTTCCCGACACCAAACCAGCTATAAAGGACAACGGCACCAGTACCGTCGTTACATACGGCTCAAAGATCTTCGCCGAGATGCTTTCCCGTATATTCAATGTGCCTAGGGGTAAAAAATCCTCCGTGTGGGATGTTCCTGACGTCGTACTCTCCAACGATGACTTAATGCGCTACTTCTTGGCGGGCCTCTTCGATGCCGACGGCTACGTTGATGAGAGTGGTCCTGCGGTGGTTCTGACCACAAGGAGTGAAAGCGCCGCCAGAAAGGTCTGGTACGCCCTTCAGAGGCTCGGAATAATAAGTACTGTCTCAAGGGTTAGAAACAGGGGCTTCAAGGAGGGGATGATATTCCGCGTCACGATAAGCGGAGTCGAGGATCTGGGCAAGTTCTACCGGCTAATTCCCCTCCGCCACTCCAGAAAAATTGAGAAGCTTGAAAAAATCCTGAAGGAAAAGAAAGCCTGGCGCGGCAGGAGGACCTATCGTGTTCCCATCTCAAGCGGCATGATAAGGCCCCTCCGCCTGAGACTTGGACTCACGGTTTCAGACCTCTCAAAACTGGCCTCTCACCATGCAGGTGAGAAGGTCTCGGAGAGTCTCATAAGGCACGTGGAAAAGGACAGGATGGGGGAGATACGCCGCACCGCCCTCAAGGGAATCGCCCTCGCGTTCCAGCAGGTGGCCAAGGACATCGGGGATGAAGAAGCCTGGGTAATGGCCAGGCGCCTTGAACTGATAGCAGAGGGCGACGTTTACTGGGATGAAGTGGAGGGTGTGGAGGAGGTCTCACCTGAAGAGCTTGGTATAGAGTACCTCTACGACCTCACCGTTGACGATGACCACAACTACGTCGCCAATGGCATACTCGTCTCGAACTGTATGGGCACTATCCACGCCAACAGCGCCCGTGAGACCATTGTGAGGCTCGAGAGCCCGCCCATGAACGTCCCGAGGATCATGATTCCCGCTCTCGACGTCATCCTAATGCTCGTCAGGTTCCACAGCAGAAAGAAGGGAACCATAAGGCGCGTCACGGAGATAGCTGAGGTGTCGGGAATAGAGGGCGAGAGCGTTCAGCTCAACAAGCTCTACAAGTACGATGCCGCTAAAGATGAGCTCGTCTCAACGGGCGTTCCCAGCAGGTTCATAAACGTCCTCGCCCAGCACACGGGTATGACCCCCATGGAGCTTGAGCTTGAGATAGAGAAGCGCCGCCTGCTTCTCGACTGGATGATAGAGCGCGGAATCAGGAGCATCGAGGAAGTCGGCCACTACATAAAGGAGTTCTACATTGACCCGGAGGCCCTCCTGAAGCGCATAGGTGCATCCACGGAGACATCAGAGGGCATAAGCAAGAGAGCGCAAAGACTTGTGTAGGTGATGCAAAATGGGGCTTGGTGACGCTTTCATCCATTTTTTGGAGAAAATAGGGGAGCGTACAATAGAGGTTAGTGAAACCACGATCCTGCACCGCATTCCCGAGAGGGCAACGATACAGGAGCGCCTCCAGCTGCTCAAGCAGATGCAGGAGGAGATTGAGAAGGAGAAGGAGAGCAAGAAGGAGGAGGAACTTGATCAGATACTCGAGTGGAGGACGGAGGTGGAAGTTCGGGAGCCCATGATGAAGCGCCTCGCCGAAGCCCTGAGCCAGCAGATGAGGGGCCCCATAGAGTACCTGGCCCACTCCATCAAGGGTCTGGACTACGACCTCTACAGGGCCAACATAAAGACCGCCCCCAACGTCTACGTGGCCCAGATGATCATAGTGGCTATCGTGATGGGAATCTTCTCCGGCATATTCATGTTCCTGATGATGTTTCCCCCTGATCTCTCCGTCATGGTGGGTTTTCTGGGCTTCATAGCAGGTTTTCTTTACATGCGCAACTACCCCAAGATAGTCTTCCGCTCGAGGCTCTCAGAGTGTGAGAAAGCCCTCCCCTACGTCCTGAGGCATCTTGCCTCGCTCTTGAGTGCGGGTGTGGGTATAGCGGAGGCCATGATATCTGTTGCCAACGCAGACTACGGCCCAATCTCGGAGGAGTTTGAGCTTATAATAAAGGACATGCGCTCCGGGGCTTCCCTCGAGGACGCCCTCGAGAGGTTCGAGAGGAAGATGGGCTCGGAGAACATAAGCCGCGTTGTCAAGCAGATACTCAGGGCGGTTAAGTTCGGTGGGAACCTCGCGGACATTCTCTACAAGCTCGCGGAGGACTTCTCCTTTGAGTACCGCATGAGGCTCCTCGACTACGTGCAGAAGATAAACGGTTTCGCCTTCATCTACATGTTCCTCTCAGTTGTGATGCCCACCATGTTCCTAGTGGCGATACTCGCGGCCTCGGCGATGAGTCAAAGGCTCGTCCTCCCGCCCCAGGGAATGGCAGTGCTCCTGCTGTTTGGATTCCCCTCACTCTCGCTCCTAATGGTGGTTATGATAAAGCGTAGGGAGCCCAGGTGATAACGATGGCTAGAATATCACTGCTTTCAGGCCTTGTGAAAGTCACGAAGAAAGTGATCCCTGAGAGGTGGCTCAAGAGGTACGATGCCTACCTGTACTCCGCTGGAATAGGCTTCCTGGCCGCGGAGTACCTCACGGTTACGATACTCTTCGCGGTGCTCCTTGGGCTCGTCGTTGCCCTCCTCAACCCGCTGTACGGTATAGGGACGGCCCTTGCTGTGGGGCTGGGCATCGGTGTCTTCTACCCATACTGGCGCACGGCCAAGAGGATAGAGGATATGGAGAGGACGCTCCCCGATGCCTTCTTCTACCTTGCAAGCTCCCTCAGGGCGGGTATCTCCTTTTCCGAGGCCCTTGAGGAGCTCACCACTGCGCGCTTCGGTGCCCTGACGGATGAGTTCAAGAAGACGGTCTCCGAGATAAAGAAGGGGAGGCCCACGATAGAGGCCCTTAGGGCCTTCGCATTCAGGAACAGAAAGTCAAAGGTCATCTACCGCTCCATGATGATAGTTATAGAGGCCTTTGAGCGCGGTGCTCCGATGGCGGACGTTCTCGTCGCGGTTGCCAACGACGTCCGTGAGATACTCAGGATTCAGAGGGAGAGGAAGTCCTCGACAGGAATGCAGACCATGTTCTTCATAGTGGCCAGCGGTGCAGTGGGCCCGATGATACTCGGCATACTGCCCAAGATAATGTCCTCCATGACCGCCTCGGGCACCTTTACACTGCCCATTGACACCATAAAACTAATCCTGCTGGGTTTTGTGGTCCTTCAGGCCATCGTTTCCGGCCTGGGCATAGGGGTAATAAGAGAAGGGAAGTTTTCAGCGGGCCTCAAGTACAGCGGAATGCTCGTGGTAATGGGCGTTGTTGTCTTCCAGCTAATAGGAATATTGAACATAGGGTTCTGAGGGGTTACTCCCCCTCAGCCTCGGCCTTTTCTATGTCCACAATCTCGACCTCGAAGATGAGGGTCTTCCCTGCGAGCGGGTGGTTGAAGTCGAGCTTAACCTTGTCCCCTTCCACTCCCGCTATCTTCGCTATACCGCTGTCGGTCATGACGTACATGCCAACCTCCGGTGTGAGGCCGACCTCCTCGAACTGTGAAGCGTCTATGTCCACTATGAGGTCCTCCCTCGGCATACCGTACCCGAGTTCAGGTGGTACCGTGACCGTCTTCTTCTCCCCAACCTCCATTCCGAGAAGCGCCTCGTCCAGACCGGGGATGATCTCTCCAACGCCGACGTTGACACCGAGGGGACCGTACTCCCTTTCCTCCACGTAGATTTCGTTTTCCTTTGCGATGTCCTCGTAACTCGTGTCAAAAACTTCCCCGTTCTCAAACCTTCCGATGTAGTTAAAAACCACAAAATCTCCTTTCTCAACTTTCATACTTTCACCACACGTTTATATTCGAGGGTAGTAGGCGGTAGCCTTTATAATGCTTTTGGCCATTGTTACCCATTTATGGGTGGGAGAAGGTTATATACAATGCCGCGTATACTAACACGGTGAATAAGGTGGGATACTTCAGGGATATTTTGGAGGAGAGTTTCGGGAACTTGAGAGTTAAGGAGGTGTACTCAACCACCCTGGGCAACAGAAACGTGGAGATTCTGGAGGTTGAGGTGGACAAGGGAAGGTTTCTGGCAATGTTTCAGAGCGAGGAGAAGAAGCACGGCCTCTACCTCTGGTCGCTGATAATAACGAGTGCCAATAACACGCGCACGATTCAGGGTATGGACAGGATGGACACCCTTGAACTCCGCATACGCGACAACATAAAGTCAATAATAGAGGGGATAGAGGGTTAATCCTCGGGCAGGAGATAGTAGACGTAGTGGGGCCTGTTCCGCACCTCGTCAATGAAAACCACAACGCCGTTCTTCGGTGGTTTAAGGTAGTGCACCTCACCCTTCTTGGTCGTTACAGCCGCGAAGGCGTCGCTCTTCCTGACGCGGTTTCCAACGTCGGCTATTGGCGTTTTAACGAACCCCTCCACCGGAAGAAGAAGCAGCTCGTCCCCCTTCTTGAGCCTTATCTGGGTTCTCCTGTCCGGGAGAACGATTATGGCATCTACACTCATCCTCATCTCGTGGGCATCAACATAAAGGTAAAAGCGGTCGTAGACTTCCTTCCTCAGGAACTTGCTCTCCTCGGGGGTTATGAACCCGGGAAGTGAGTCTCCCTTTGAAAGCCAGACCTCAACGTTCCCCTGGATTACAACGCAGTCGTAAAGTGCCTTTCCTTCCTCAAAGCACTCCTCGTAGGGAGCCTCCACGAAAAGCATTGGCATCTTCTCCATTCCCTCACCTCCGTAGTGAGGGAGGCCGCAAATTATTTAAGTTTTTTTAATTTAATGGTTTGGGATTAAAATGAGGAAGATGGCCGTTGGTTATATTCTGCTTTTCCTCCTTCTATCCGCGGCGATGCTTTCAGGTAGGGTAAGCAACGTGGAAATCCATTCCGCCAACTACAGCTATGTGGGGCCGATGCTCTTCTGGGCGTTCTTCTTCGCGAGTGCGGTCGTTCTTGCTATCATGCTCCTCATGATGCGCGACCCCTTCCAGCGTCCCCCGGAGGGGAAGCTTGACCTATGGAACATCGTGGCGTACATGGCGGTCATACTTGTCATGGTGGGCCCCGCGGTTCTGCTGCGCAGGTTTAGGCGCCCCGGGGCGATGACCACCCCCGGAAACACCACTTCCGGCCCGATTGCGGGGGAAGCCACCAAAGCCGCCGTCCACTCCCCCGTGATTCAAAAGTTCGTTAGTTCAGACTACGTGAGCGGGGCGCTCATCGTGGCGGCCATAGGTGCGGTTCTCGTGGGTGTTCTTGTTTACACAGCCTTCAAGATGAGGGAGGCCATGAGGGTCAGGAAAATACGGGAGGAGCTTGAGAGCTTTGAAAGAAGGATGGAGGAGGGAGATTTCGACCTGAACAGGGATCCAAGGGAGGTAGTGGTTGAATCATACCGCAAGGCGGTGCTTTACTTTGACATGATAGGCGTCCCATACAGGGAGAGCTGGACACACTGGGAGCACTACGGCGTTGTGAAGTACCGGAGGGATGCCTTCAGGGAGCTGACGCTCCTCTTTGAGAAGGCCAAATACGCCCCGGAGAAAGTAACTACAGAGGACGCGAGGAGGGCCTACGCCCTCTACAGGAGAATAAGGGGTGAGGGAAATGAGGGCTGAAAGGGCCGCTTTCCTTTTAATAATCGCCATACTCCTCGCGGGGGCGTCTTTCGCGGGCTCCTACGGATTAAGATGGGTGTTCCTCCTCCTCGCTTCGATGGGTATGTTCGTACTCTTCCTCGCGGAAGCGAGGATTTACTATGCCGAGAGGCCGCGGAGGGAGAAGGAAGAGGAGAGAAAGGACGAGTTCGAAAGAATGACTCACCTGATTGAACTCGCTGGAAAGGGAAGCACGAGCCGAAACATACTCTACGAGCGCCTTATCGAGCTCTATGCCCGCCTGGAGGATAGACCGATCTCGGAAATTAAGAGCGATCCACCCGCGGCCCTCCGGGAATACTGGAAGGGTGATTTTTACGATTCCCTCGATGGGACGCTATCCGGAATTGAGGAGGAGATAGAAAGGAGGTTGAAGGTATGAAGGTGGAAGAAGTTCACCTTAAGGGTAAGGAGGTACTCAACGAGGTTTCTAGGGCGATAGTCGGCAAGGAAGATGTCCTCAAACTGATACTCACCACCATCCTCGCGGACGGCCACATACTCCTTGAGGATCTGCCCGGACTGGCCAAGACCCTCATGGCGAAGAGCTTCGCAAGGGCTCTCGGGGTGGAGTTCAAGCGCGTGCAGTTCACTCCGGACTTGCTTCCGAGCGACATACTCGGTGTGAGCGTCTTCAACCAGAAGAGCCTCGAGTTCGAGTTTAGAAAGGGGCCGGTATTCACGAACGTCCTTCTGGCCGATGAGATCAACCGCGCCCCTCCAAAGACGCAGAGCGCCCTCCTAGAGGCCATGCAGGAGCGCCAGGTAACCATAGAGGGGAAGACCTACGCCCTAAAGCGCCCCTTCATAGTGATAGCCACGCAGAACCCCATAGAGCAGGAGGGAACCTATCCTCTCCCGGAGGCCCAGCTCGACCGCTTCCTCGTCCGTTTAAGGGTGGGCTACCCGAGCAAGGACGACGAGATGGAGATCCTCAGGAGGAGGATAGAGAGGAGACAGGACGACGTGGAAATTCGGCGGGTGGTGACGCCGGAGGAGCTCCTCGAGATGCAGAGGGCCGTCGAGGACGTCTACATAAGCGACGCCACCCTGCAGTACATCGTGGACATTGTCGAGGCCACGAGAAACGACAGGAGGAACATCGAGATAGGCGCCTCCCCCAGGGGCAGTCTGGCCCTCATGAAACTCTCAAGGGCCTACGCCGCGCTGGAGGGCAGGGACTACGTTATCCCCGACGACGTTAAGGCGGTGGCGGTTCCGGCGCTGAGTCACAGGATAATCCTCAAGAGGGAGCTGTGGTACCTCCACGTGAGCCAGGAAAAGGTGGTTTCGAGCCTCCTTGAGAAGGTGCCGGTACCAAAGTTCGAGTGATGGCTATGGAGCAGATGGCTACCTCAAAAGCGGCCCTATTCCTCGTGGCCCTCTGGAGCGTCCTGCTGATGGCCTTCGGGCTTACCCGGTGGGAGCTGGTCTACCTAGCCCTGCCTTTCGTGGCGGTACTGACGGTGGCGCTCCTCTTCTTCAAACCCGTGCTGGACGTGGAGGTGGAGAGGGCCATCCCCAACGAGCGCATTCTCGAGGGGGAAACCGTCGAGATTAAGCTTAAAATCCGTTCCCGCGAGAGGATACCGAGCCTGCGCCTCGTTGACCTCCTTCCCCCGGGTCTTGAGCTGGTTGAGGGCAGTTCAGAGTTCATACTATCACTCCACAGGGGTGAGGAGAGGGAGCTGAGCTACAAGGTGAGGATGAGGAGGGGAATCCACGAGTTCGAGGGAGTTGTACTCGAGTACCGCGACCCCTTTGGCTTCTTCTTCATCTCCAAGCGGGTGGAGCTGTACGATGAAATCGTCGGTGTTCCGAGGCTGGAGGATGTCATAACCCCCTACTCCACGAAGGGAACCAAGGTCACCGTCGGCCCGCTCCCCAGCCCGAGGGTGGGGGAGGGCGTGGAGTTCCACGCCATCAGGGAGTACCAGCCGGGAGATCCCCTCAAGATAATCAACTGGAAGGCGAGCGCGAGAACCGGAAAGATAATGTCCAACGAGTACGAGAGCGAGAGGAAGATAGACGTGGTTGCAATCGTTGATGCAACGTACAAGGGGAAGGGCGTCTTCGACTATTTGATACGGGCCGCTGCATCCTTCCTCCTCGATGCGCTCAACAACGGCACGAGCTTTGGTCTGCTCATAGCGGAGGAGGTTCCGCTCTGGATAAGGATAGACTACGGGAAGAGGCACTTCTTCAAGTGCGTTGACTTCCTTAGCATGTCCAAACCGGACAGGAACAACATGATAGCCTACCAGGTGGAGCACCTCCTCAGGACGCGCTTCCCCGCCAGGGTGCAGGTGCTCTACTTCTCCCCCCTCGTGACGGAGGAGGGCATTGAGGCGCTCAAGCTCCTCTACCGCTACGGCTACAACGTCGTGGTGATAACCCCCAACCCCTACTCGGGCATAGAACCCAAAACGAGGGAGGAGAAGCTGGCCAGGAAGTTCCTGCTGATTGAGAGGAAGGCCCTTCTGGCGAAGCTCGCCGCCTACGGTCTGATAATTGACTGGGACGTTAGGAAGCCCCTTAAAACGGCCATAGGGGAGGTGGTGCCCGTATGAGGCCAAGGATAAGGTTCTCTGTGCTCCCGTTCTTCCTCCTGCTCCTCCTCACCTACGGCACGCGCTTTTTCGTCCCCTCCCTGCTCCTCGCCCTCGGTTTTCTATCCTACGCCATGGGCATGCTCGCCCTCCTGGCCCTCGTCCTCTTCATAGTTTACTACAGGGCGGGCGGCCTCTACGGGATGGGGCTTGTGGCTCTCTCCCTCCTCTTCCTCGAGAGTGCGGAGATGGACAGGAAGAGGGCCCCCGGGGAGCACTACCTCATACTGCTCCTGGCGGTCTTCCTTGCGCTGCCCCTCTACTACCTCGTCGTGGGACTCGCACCCCTGATGCCCTCCCTGGAGGTTACGATGGTGGCGGCGCTGATGGTGGTGCTCCTCTATCTCGTCTCGAGGCTCGTGGTCGCTGAGCAAACTAAATAAAGGAAGTGGTAGTAGGGGATAAAGGGGGTAGTGATGGCGATCTTCGGTGGGAAGGAAAACAACGTGTTCGAGGTCATTGAGGAGCACCTCAAGGCCGTGGGAAAAACCCTCCAGAAGTTCAAGGAGCTTGTGGAGGCGTACGTTGAGGGGGACGAGGAGAGGGCCAGGGAGCTCATGGGCGAGGTGGAGGATGCCGAAAGGGAAGCGGACGGCCTCAGGAGGGGCATAGAGGAGATGCTTTACGGTGGGGCATTTCTCCCGTCCAGCAGGGGCGACTACGCCAGGCTGATAGAGGTCGTGGACAACGTGGCGGACGCGGCCGAAAGCGCCGCCCACGTTCTTATACTTGCGAGGCCCAAGGTTCCGGGGAGCCTGAGGGAGGAGATAATCAAGACCGTCGAGGCCGCCCTCGATACCTACACCACCCTTAAGAAGGCCGTATCGAACCTATACAGGGACGTTGACCTTGCCATAGAGTACGCGAAGAAAACGGAGCACCGCGAGGAGATATCCGATAAAGTGGAGCTAGACCTCATGGGAAAGATTTTTGAGAGCGAGGACGTAAGCACCTACGCCAAGCTTATATGGCAGCAGGTGGTAACCAAAATCGGCGATATAGCGGACAGGGCGGAAGACGCTTCCGACCAGGTCCTGCTAATAGCTATTAAACGGAGGGGTTGATATGAAAGTGCTCGTTGCTGCGCCGCTTCATGAGAAGGCCCTGGAGGTTCTGGAGAACGCGGGCCTTGAGGTCGTTTATGAGGAGTACCCGAGCCAGGAGCGCCTCCTCGAGCTTGTGGGCGATGTTGAGGCGATAATCGTCAGGAGCAAGCCTAAGGTCACTAGGGAGGTTATAGACGCCGCCCCGGGGCTCAAGGTCATAGGAAGGGCCGGCGTCGGTCTCGACAACGTGGACGTTGAGTACGCCAGGGGGAAGGGCATCGAGGTCGTCAACAGCCCGGGGGCAAGCTCAAGGAGTGTTGCCGAGCTCGCGATAGCCCTCATCTTCAACGTGGCGAGGAAGGTTGCCTTCGCCGACAGGAAGATGCGCGAGGGTGTATGGGCCAAGAAGCAGGCCATGGGAATGGAGCTTGAGGGCAAGACGCTTGGCGTTGTGGGCTTCGGAAGGATAGGCTACAGCGTTGCCAAGATAGCCAGGGCCCTCGGCATGGAGGTTCTCCTCTACGACCCCTACCCGAACGAGGAGAGGGCGAAGGAAGTTGGAGGAAAGTTCGTTGAGCTTGAGACGCTCCTCAAGGAGAGCGACGTGGTAACGCTCCACGTCCCGCTAATTGACGCGACCTACCATCTCATAAACGAGGAGAGGCTCAGGCTCATGAAGAAAACTGCTATACTCATCAACGCCGCCAGGGGAGCCGTCGTTGACACCAACGCCCTCGTCAAGGCCCTCCAGGAGGGCTGGATTGCCGGAGCTGGTTTGGACGTCTACGAGGAGGAGCCTCTCCCGAAGGACCACCCGCTCACCAAGCTCGACAACGTCGTCCTAACGCCCCACATCGGCGCCTCAACCGTCGAGGCCCAGATGAGGGCTGGAGTAGAGGTGGCCGAGAAGGTCGTTAAGGTTCTCAAGGGTTGATTGCCCTTTTCAACTATTTTATCAACTTACTCAAGCCCCCTGAACTTCCAGAGGAGCAACACTCCAAAAACCGCCCAGATAAGAGAGATTAGGGTTGCGTTTCCAGCCTCTCCCGCTATTAATCGGGCCGCGCTCACCGTTGGAAGGAGGTTCATAATCGCGGCGATTTTCTCGGGGAGAACGCTTCCAGGGTAGTAAACCGGCGGAAAGACCGTTAGGGCCGTAACGGTTAGGTTGGAGAGCCTCATAACGGTTAGCGGCTCCCTTGTCTTAACCCCCATGAGAAAGCCAATTCCAGCGCTCCAGAGCCAGAGCGAAACTATTCCAAACAGCATCCCGGGCACCGCCTTCAACCCGAGGCGCCACGAGAGGAGGAAGAAAAGGAGCAGGACGTAGGGAAAGGCCGGGATGCTCATGCCGATGGAGATTCCAAGGGCCTTCCTCCAGTTCCCTCCTGGAATGGACATCACTATGTCGTAGAACTTCGAGCGGGCCTTCATGCCCACGAGCTCGATGGAGAGGTCGGCCATCCCGACGCCGGCTATGAAGCTCACAATCGCTCCCGCCAGGGCTCTGTCGAGGAACCTCCCGCCGCTCACGACGTAGACGATGAAGATGAAGGAAACTGGCTGAAGCGCGAAGCTCACCAGCGCAAACTTTCCCTTCGTGAGGGCCCTAGCGTAGTACTCAATCAGCGCCATCATCAATACCACCGACCAGGAAGACGTCCTCTATGGTTACCCCCTCCCTTTTGAAGGGGACTCCGAGCTCCTCAAGCCTCCCGATGATTTCCCCCTCCTCCGCTTTGGAGCGCGCGTAGATGTAGGTATTCCTTCCAGTCCTTCTCAGGGTAAAGCCCTCAAGTGAAATCTCCTCAAAGGCGACGATCTTCGAGGCAAAACCCCTTAGATAGTCCCTAGCTATTTCCTCCGGTCTGCCGTCGGCGACTATCTTTCCCGCTTTGAGGAGGAGCACTCGATCACAGACGCTCGATATCTCGTTTAAGTAGTGGCTCGTGAGGATTATCGTTGCTTCCTCAGCCCTTTCTCTAAGCATCTCCCACAGCTTGAGCCTGTTCTGGACGTCGAGGCCGACGGTTGGCTCGTCGAGGAAGTAGAGCGGAACCTCGGCGGAGAGAACCATAGCCAGAAGGGCCCTTCTAACCATCCCTCCGGAAAGGGTAGAAAAGAGCTCATCCGCATAGTCTATCCCGAAGGTTTCCATTGCTTCATCGGCCTTCTTCATGGCTTCCCCCTTTGGGAGACCGCGCATTCTCAGGTAGTGATAGACGTAATCCCTCGGCGTGAGCGTGTAGAAGTGGGCCCTGACGTCCTGGGGCAGGAGCGCGAAGAACTCCCTGGCTTTCTCGGGTTCCCGCCCAAAGAGCCTCACCTTTCCAGAGTCGGGCTTCAAAAGCCCCGTGAGTATTCTAATCAGGGTGGTCTTTCCGGCGCCGTTGGGGCCGATTACCCCCACTATCCCTGGCCCTTCTATGGAAAAAGAAACGCCATCGAGGGCACGCTTTGAGCCGAAGGATTTTGAGAGGTTCTCGGCTTTGATGGCGGGCATACATAGAGTTTAGACGAATCCCCGATAAAAAAGTTTTTGGAAAATTGTCCCGTTGTCGGCATTCGCTGAAAGAGAAAATGCAAAGAGAGCGTCAAGGGCCCACGACTTCCGGGATAAGGGCACTGCACTTCCGCTGAAGCTCGGGATTGGCTCTCAGGAGCTCTTCAGCTGGATATTTACCGTTTTCGCGCCATTTTACCACAAAGTTGTGGATCATGTCCAATCCCTCGCGGACTGCAGGTATGTTGGCGGTTCCGTTTAGGACGGCATCTCGGGAAACCTCTATAAACGTGATACAGCCGTCATTTTTCGTCATATTTGCCACAGTTGCATTATCGGGGAAGTCCTCCGGAAAGATGAGCATCGCTGACCTTACAAGGTTCGACTCCAATCTTGAAAGATCGCGGGTAAGCTCCACCATTGAAAGATTAAAGGTCTCCGTGGAGTTCTGCTCCAGCGACTCGAGCGCCACTTTCGAATGGAACCTAATGTCACTGAGAGCTATCGAGGTCATCTGGTGAATGCAGAGTTCCTCGCGGTCTCTCTGCCCCTCTATGAACCTTTGAGAGCCGTATTCGCCTATCGAATGGTATAAAACGCCACCAACGACGATCAGGGCGAGGGTTGCGAGGATTATCCTGCCTTTCATAGGTGTACCCCCAAAGGAATTTGATTTCCCTGTTACCGCTTTCCTTGGCACTACTCCAATATCATCGGGTCCCTCTTTTGGTCCCTCCACGATGTTTAATCTTTGCCAGTATTAACTCTTTTTTGGATAGGAAGTATAAATTTTGGAGATTTAAAAAACTTGCTCCAGCTTGTTGAGTCATTTATCAGTACCCCAAAGATCACCCATGTAAACACCTGAGCCTTCCCCTTCACACCGAAACGCTGACTTCCACACGTGTCTCGTGGGAATCGTAGAGGGCAACGAGTCTGTAGTAGGGAATGGGGGGAGCAGGGCCAAACTCGTGTTTCCTGTGTTGGTTGTCCTCACGCCCACATTAAGAGGACGGAAAAAGCCGCCAGGGCGCTCTTTAAGCAGCCCACTTCCACAGAATATCGTTTGTCGTGGGGTTTAAAATCAAAGAAATCAGAAAAGGTTAGGAAAGGACTTCACTCGAAGTCCTCGCCGCCGCCCATTCCGCCTTCGCCGCCCTTCTCCTTCTCGAGCTTGCTGGCAGCTATGACGTCGTCAATGCGGAGTATCATTATCGCGGCCTCGCTGGCGCTCTTGATGGCCTGCTTCTTGACGCGAACCGGCTCTATGACGCCGCGCTCCATCATGTCTGCCGGCTCGCCCTCGAAGACATCAACACCGATGGTCGGTCCCTTCTCCTTGTGGGCGGCGGTGACCTTAACGAGGGTCTCTATCGGGTCGAGACCTGAGTTCTCGGCGAGGGTCCTCGGTATGACCTTGAGGGCCTCGGCGAAGGCCTCGATGGCAAGGGCCTCCTTACCGCCAACCTCCTTCGCGTACTCGTCGAGCCTGACGCTGAGCTCTATCTCTGAGGCTCCTCCACCGGCGACTATCTTGCCGTCCTCGATGATGTCCTTGACGACCTTGACCGCATCTTCGAGGGCCCTCTCAACCTCGTCAACGACGTGCTCGGTTCCACCGCGGATGAGGATGGTCACTGCCTTCGGGTTCTTGCAGCCCTCAACGAAGATCATGTTCTCGCCGGCAACCTTCCTCTCCTCAACGAGCTCGGCCTCACCGAGGTCTTCGCTCGTGAGGTCGCGGATGTTGGTGACGATCTTGGCGCCGGTGGCTTTCGCGAGCTTCTCCATGTCGCTCTTCTTGACCCTCCTAACCGCGAGTATTCCGGCCTTGGCGAGGTAGTGCTGGGCAAGGTCATCAATGCCCTTCTGCACGAAGACGACGTTGGCCCCGACCTCCTTGATCTTCTCGACCATCTCGCGGAGCATGCGCTCCTCCTGCTCGAGGAAGGCCTGGAGCTGCTCCGGGCTGGTGATCCTTATCTCAGCATCTGTTTCAGTCTCCTTGACCTCAAGGGCCTCGTTTATGAGCGCTATTTTAGCGTTCTCAACCCTCTTGGGCATTCCTGGGTGGACGCGCTCCTTGTCAATGACGACACCCTTGATGAGCTGGGTGTCCCTGGTGCTTCCCCCCTCCTTCTTCTCGAACTTGATGTTGTCAATGTCAACCTTGTATGCCTCCCCGACCTTCTCGGCCACCTGCTTGACGGCCTCGACCGCTATCTCGGCGAGGTACTCCTTCTCCTCCTCGGCGGCCTTTCCGGTGATTGATGTCATGGCGGCCTTCTTGAGGCTCTCCCTGTCCTCAACGTCAACATCCTTGGCTATCTTGTCGAGTATCTCCTGGGCCTTCTCGGCCGCCATAGTGTAACCCTTAACTATGATACTCGGGTGAATGTTCTGATCAAGAAGCTCCTCAGCCTTCCTGAGAAGCTCACCGGCGATGACAACGGCGGTTGTGGTGCCATCACCGGCCTCCTTATCCTGAGTCTTGGCAACCTCAACCATCATCTTGGCGGCCGGGTGCTGGATGTCCATCTCGTCGAGTATGGTGGCACCGTCGTTGGTGATGATTATGTCGCCGAGGCTGTCAACGAGCATCTTGTCCATGCCCTTCGGGCCGAGGGTGGTCCTGACGGTCTCGGCTATGATTCTTCCGGCGAGAATGTTGAGCCTCTGGGCGTCCCTTCCAACATACCTCTGGGTCCCCTCGGGGAGAATAACAACCGGCTGACCTGCGAGCTGGGCCATCTTGACCCACCTCCTTTTATTTTTTTGTGTGAGGCTTTTCCGGTTTTAGTTACAATATGTGCTTCCGCTCATATGTTCCTTTGGGTTATTTATAAATTTTTCGGTTGAAGACCAGGAGGCGAGAATTGTGCTGGAAAGTGATACGAAGCGGCACATACGTCTCCGTGGCCTTTTAGAGTGTATTTGCCTCAGGTGGGGATAAAACGTCTTCATCGCAGCGCTCCGCTGGGATGACACTCATCATCGGCGGTGAGAGTTCTCCCTCCATCTTAATAACCTTTTGCAGGAGAGATGGCCCATGGGGGAGATAAACTTATTTACGCTCTTCCCGCACTCCATCACATGCCCCGCTTAACCCTCGGAGGGAGGGAAATTGAATACGAGCTCGTGCTCAGAAACGTCCGCTACGTCAGGATTAGCCTCCTCCCCGATGGGCGGCTGAGGGTTGTCTCGCCCACGGCCGATGTTGAGCCTTTTCTCCTTAAAAAACGCCGCTGGATACTCGGAAGACTGGCCCTCCTTGAGGAGGCCCGGGTGGATGGCTTTCCCTACTTCGGGGAGTTCCTCAACGAGCCGCCTGCTCGGGGTGGTGAACTTGAGACGCTCTTAAGGAAGGAACTCAGAAAAACGGTTATGCCACTCGTGGTGAAGAGGAGCGCTGATTTCAACGTTTCTCCAGGAAGGGTTTACATCCGAAAAGCCCGGAGCAGGTGGGGGAGCGCTTCCTCCAGGGGAAACGTCAGCTTCAGCCTCGCGCTCGCCGCCCTGCCCTTGGAGATTATAGACTACGTGGTGACCCACGAGGTGGCCCACCTCAGGCATATGAACCACTCCCGGGCATTCTGGTCCCTCGTTGCGAGCGTGCACCCCGACTGGAGGGAGAAGCGGAAGGAACTCAAAAAATGGTGGGCGGTTGTGAGCTTAAACGACGTGTGGCGGGAACTCCTCACTCCAGGGGGGGAGCCCTCACCTATGAGGTGCATCACGACCTTCCTGTGCCGGGGCCTCACGTCCAGCTCCACGAAGAATATCTGCTGCCATATCCCCTTCACCAGCTTCCCCTTTATGACGGGAAGCGCCAGTGACGGCCCGAGGAGACTCGCCCTCAGGTGGGAGTGGGCGTTGTTGTCTATTATGTCGTGCCGGTAGCCCTTACCCTTGGGTATCAGCTCCTCCATCATGCGCTTGAAGTCCTCCACAAGGCCATCCTCGTTCTCCAGGGCAACCACCGCCCCCGTGGCCCCTGGAACGAATATAAGCACGTGCCCATCGCGAACGCCGGCCCTCTCCACGAAGCGCTCCACCTCATCCGTGATGTCAACCATGTCAATCTCACCCTTCGTGGTGAAGTGCAGCTCCTCAATCACCACCTTCATTCCTGACCCTCCAAATCCCGTATCCAACGGCAAACCCTATTAGGTTTGCGGCCATATCGTGGAGGGAGAACGTCCTGCCCGGCACGGCGAGCTGGAGCACCTCGAGCAGGATGGGGAAAACTACAAGCCACGCCCTCCCCCCGAGGACGCCGAGCAGGAGAAACTCAATGAGATGAACCACCTTGTCCCCGTTGGCGACGGGGGAGGCTGGAACCACGGGGAAGAGGTTCAAAAGGAAGAGGAGGATTACGTAGGCTTTTAAGCCCCTCATAGAAAGCTCTCCAGCAGCTTTACCTTCCTCAGAACGTCGAGGGGGTCCTTCCCGAAGATGTATATGACGGGCTCTATACCGAAGCCACCCTCGTCCACCACCGCGTCCAGCGCCTCCCCTTTGAAGAGGTCTATGATCCTTTTCACGGTCTCCTCCTCGCTCCTTTTCCCGGGTTCTATGCTCGCCGTCCTAAGGCCGGCCTTTTGGAGTGCCTCCTCTACCCTCTCATCGTACTTTATGTTGATGACGCTCCTCAAATCCACATCGAGCCCGATGAGCCCGAGCAGTATCGAGGCGGAGTGCCTGCTCGCCCCGAATTCAGCTGGCAACGCGTACACCTTTCCCTTCGAGAGAGTTATTCTCCCGGGGATTGCCGCGACGTCTTCTATACTCCGAGCATCCGGCAGGGCGTAGGCGAAGTTGCTCCGCACCTCTGGAATGAGCGAGGGGAAGAGCTCATCTCTTGAGAGCTCCCGCACCGCAAGGTTCAGGAGGGTTAGGACCTCGGACCTGTCCTCGCTCGGGGCTAAGAGCTCGCCGCAGAAGCTTTCGTTATCTATCCCTGCGTATCGCAGGTACTCCCCGCAGAGCTCCCCATCCAGAAGCTCGAGGAAGCGGCGGAAGGAGTACTTTATTATCTCCTCTCTGGGCGCCCCGTAGAGTATCATGTCGCCTATCTCGCGCGCGCTGTCCTCTATAATGGCCTCTATCTCTTCCACCTTTTTGTACTTCCCGCCTATGTACTTGCTCACCATCGCCTGGGTTATGCCGAGGCGCTCGGCTATCTCCGACTGGCTCATGCCCCTCTCGTAGAGGTAGCGCGCCACCATGGCCCTCAATCCCGGGGCCACCACCTCGGCCCAGAAACTGCACGGCGTTCTCATCCCACCACCTTATTGAATTGCTAAAACCGGGTTATAAAACTTCCCTGAGTTTTTGGACATTTATTTGTTTAAAAAGCTTTAAAAACCGGGGTATTTTTACATTGGGTGGGCACTTATGTGGAAAGGACGTGACGTGATAAGCGTTAGGGATTTCTCGAAGGACGACATCGAGTTTGTTTTAAAAACCGCGGAAAGGCTTGAGAATGAGCTCAATGAGGAGGGCTCTCTTGACTACGCGAAGGGGAAAATACTCGCCACTTTGTTCTTTGAGCCGTCAACGAGAACCAGACTGAGCTTCGAAAGCGCAATGCACAGACTCGGCGGCTCTGTTATAGGGTTCTCCTCGGCGGCGAGCACGAGTGTCAAGAAGGGGGAGAGTCTGGCAGACACGATAAAGACGGTCGAGCAGTACAGCGACGTAATCGTTATCCGCCACCCGATGGAAGGGGCCGCGAGGCTCGCCGCTGAAGTTGCGGACGTTCCAATACTCAACGCCGGCGACGGAAGCAACCAGCACCCGACGCAGACGCTTCTCGACCTCTACACGATCAAGAGGGCCTTCGGGAAGATAGACGGTCTCACGATAGGCCTCCTTGGAGACCTCAAGTACGGGAGAACCGTCCACAGTCTAGCAGAGGCTTTGGCCTTCTACGACGTTGAGCTCTACCTGATCTCGCCGGAACTCCTGAGGATGCCGAAGCACATCGTTGAGGAGCTCCGCGAGAAGGGCGTTAAGATCCACGAGACGACCGACCTTGAGGGCGTTATTCCCGAACTCGACGTCCTCTACGTCACGAGGATACAGAGGGAGCGCTTTCCGGACGAGGAGGAGTACCTGAAGGTGAAGGGCAGCTACCAGGTGAACTGCTCCCTGTTGAAGGGGGCCAGGGAGACGCTCAAGGTGATGCACCCGCTCCCGAGGGTGGACGAGATTCACCCCGAGGTGGACAAGAGCGAGCACGCCCTCTACTTCCGCCAGGTCTTCTCGGGAGTGCCCGTTAGAATGGCCCTGCTCGGGCTAACGCTGGGGGTGCTGTGAATGGCCGAACTTAAGGTTACCGCGATTAGAGAGGGAACGGTTATAGACCACATTCCAGCGGGCAAGGGACTCAAGGTCATCGAGATACTCCACCTCAACAGGGTGAACGGCGGCGTTCTATTGCTCGCCGCAAACGTGTCCAGCGGCAAGCTGGGCAGGAAGGACATAGTGAAGGTCGAGGACAAGTTCCTGAGCGAGGAAGAGGTCAACAAGATAGCTCTTATAGCGCCCAACGCGACCGTGAACATCGTGAGGGACTACAGGGTGGCCGAGAAGTTTAAGGTGGAGATTCCGGACGAGATAGTGGGCATACTCACCTGCCCGAACCCCAACTGCGTCAGCAACCACGAGTACGTGAGGTCGAGGTTCCACGTGGAGAGCAAGGAGCCTTTGAAACTCCGCTGCCACTACTGTGAGAGGACCGTTGAGGGGGAGGACATCCCCCGCAGCCTCTGACATCTTTTTTAATTAAAATTAAAGATGCTCACTCCCGCACCACGTGGGGGAGCGCCCTCAGGACGGGCACTATCACGAGGAACGCCCCGATAACATCAACAACTGTCTGTATTGCGTTGGGGAGGCTTATCGCCAGCCAGAATGGCATGTGGGTGAACTCCTCGACCAGTGGAATCACCTGCTCCCTGGGAACTCCGAACCATACGGGGATGGCGTAGTAGTAGTTCATCGCCATCATGAGGGGTGCCCTTATCAGAATCCCGAAGACCGTACCGAGAACTATGAATGGCAGGTACTTCTCGGGGGAGCCGACCTTGAAGTGTGTGAGCCTCTTCGCGAGCTCGAGGCCGAGGACAACGCTCAGCGTGGCTAGGAACTTCATGCTCGCCCCGAGCCACGAGGAGCTGCCCACCATGCTGATGCCGAGGAACAGGAGCACCAGGCCGAGGAAACCCGTTTCCAGGCCGTAGAGGAGATAGAGCAGCACCATCGGCACCGCCACGAAGTCAATGTCCATCCCCCACGGTGTTTTGACCTTCAGGGGGGAGAGCTGGAGGACGAGTGCGAGCGCGAGCATCAGGGCAAGTATGGCAACGTCTCTCGCCTTCATGGACTTCACCGGAAGAAACAATGTTCCAAAATTTATAAAAGTTTGTTCCAATAATGGAACAAAAGAGGAATCAGAGGAAGGCGTGTCTGTTCTTGTAGAGGGCGTAGGCCGCGTAGCTCAGGAGGCCCATGCTGATGAGCCCGAGAACGAGGACGAGGGCCACAACCCCCTGTGCAAAGGAGAGTGATTTTCCAAGGGCCTCCGCTATGCGGGCGAGCTCCTCGGGGTTGTTGATGGCGTATATCCCATACCTCACTGAGAAGCCCGCCATCACGAGCGGGACGGGAATGGCGGCAAAGGCGAGCATAACCCCGAGGCTTCCCCTCTTCCTGATGCTGAGCATTGAGAGCAGGACGGGCACTATTAGTATGAGCGCCGTCAGCGCATAGGCCGGTCCGAATATGCCGGCCAGGATGAAGAATGGCACCATTCCAAATAGGTACGCCTTGTAGGCCTTGTTTACCTCCATTATCCTCTCCGTGAAGTCGTAGGGAGCTGATCTGGAATACTTGAGCATCAGCTCAACCTCGCGGAGGTAGGATTTGGTGTCCTCTCCAACAGTCTTCTCTTTGGTCATGTTCTTCAACCTGACGGCGCGCTTGTAGAAGAAGTTCGCCAGCTCCTCGTTGTCAATCGTTACACTTTCGCTCAGCTCGAGAAAGTTCTTCTTGGCCTCTTCAAGCTTATTTATAACCTTAATCTTCTTCTTGTCCGGAAGGGATGATAGTGAGTTAACCTTCTCCTGGGTCTCACCCAGAACCTCGGCTGTCTGCCTGAGAATCTCGGGACTCTTCATGAAAACACCTCCAGAGGAAATAAAAAAGGGAGGGCTATAAATTTATTGCCCTGCCTTCAACAGCTTGGGAATGCTCCACCCCATGAGGGCAAATATGAACCCCCATGCAACAAGGAGGAATGCCAGGGCTCCTGCGTCCATCTTAACCACCTCACATCTTTATAATGACCTCGTTCTTGGCGAGCTCTTCGCCGTACTTCTTCTTGATGGCCATGTACGCCTCGATGGCGCCGATGATGAGTATTGCTATGATGACCAGTCTTGCCCTGAGGACTATTGGAACCGCATCTGGGTAGGTTCCGCCGAGGACACCCTCAACGTAGGCCTTGGAGACGTGGAGGGCAAGGGCACCCATGCTGTAGTAGTCCTTGGTGTTTCCTATGAGGAGGACTATCATGAAGAGCGGCGCTATTATGGTCATTATCGGCTTGAACCAGCCCGGAACGTCAATGTAGGCTCCCTTGTGGAGCTCCTCCCAGAAGTTGTCGGGCTTGAAGAGCCAGACCGCAACTATGACGTCGAAGAGACCGAGGAGCACGAGGAAGTATGAGCCAACCCACATGTCGAGCTCGCTGAGGTAGACGAGGCTGCTGTCGAGCGCAACCGGCAGTCCAAGGAGGAAGAGGAATCCGAAGACTACCCAGGTGCCTATCTTCCTGTCGAGCTTTATGTCCTCCTCGAGCATTGCCACCAGGTAGTTGTAGGTAGCTATGGCCGAGGTGAATCCTGCGAACCAGAGGAGCAGGAACCAGAAGGCACCGAATATCTGTCCTGCGGGCATGTTGGCGAAGACGTTCGGCAGGGCCATGTAGGCGAGACCAACGCCACCCTTAACGGCCTGCTCCGGACCGAGGTAGGCGAAGGCTATCGGTATGGCGAGTGAACCACCGAGGATAACCTCTGCGAACTCGTTGAGCGAAACCGTAGCGATACCGCTGAGGGCAACGTCATCCTCCGGGCCGAGGTAGGAGGCGTAGTTGTGTATGATACCCATACCCAGCGAGAGTGTGAAGAATATCTGTCCTGCCGCGGCCAGGCTTATCTTGAAGAAGTTCTGGCTTAGGGCCTGGAAGTTCGGCTTCCAGATGTACTCGAGACCCTTGATGGCGCTCCACTCGGGCTTGACCGGTGAACCGAGGGTGAGGGCCCTCAGCACGAGGATGATAGCGAAGACGTACAGAGCGGGCATCATAACCTTAACCCATCTCTCGATACCCTTGCTGACGCCCTGTGCCACCGCTATTCCGAGTATAACCATCGTCAGGGCCCAGAAGAAAATCACCGCCTTGGTGTTGGTGACGTAGCTGATGAAGAACTGCACGGTGTCCTTGCCGAAGTATGCTCCCGTGAGGCTGTAGTAGGTGTAAGCCGCTGACCAGCCTATGATCTGGTAGTAGTAAGAGCTCAACAGTGATGCCACCGAGAAGGCTAGCATTCCACCGATGATACCGAAGATCAAGGCCGTCTTCGGCTTTACGCTCTCCCTGGCCATGAGGTAGAACATCGGTCCAATCGTTCCGTGTCCGTACTTTCCTCCGTACCTTCCCGTGGTCCACTCAACCCACATCACGGGAATACCGAGGAATATCAGTGCCACGAAGTAGGGTATCATGAAAGCCCCGCCACCGTTGCTTGCGAGCTGGTAGGGGAATCTCCAGAAGTTTCCAAGGCCTATTGCGTTTCCGGCCATTGCCAATATAAGACCGAGTTTAGTTGCCCATCTATCCCTTTCTTCCATTTCATTCCACCCCTTTCATTAGTCCCAAACCCAAAACACAAATGGACATGAACCAACACTAATGTTAAGGATTGTGGGCATATAAAAAGCTTTCTCTCGCCTTTTTTCGGCAAAAGCCGACTTACTACGGTTCTAACGTAGGAAGTTAAGTTTCGTCGTTTTGGAACAGATCGCTAAGTGATATACTAGATATCTGACACAATGACAAAAACTTGGGCGAGTAAAGACTTCCACTATCCTGCAGAATAAGAGATGATTTGTGATCATTACAAGAATTGAGGCATTAAGTCAGAAATAAAGGGAAGGAGAAGAAATCACTTCTTCACCCATCCGCGGTGCTTCATGGCCTCGTAGACCCTCTGGACTGAGACAACGTAAGCGGCATCCCTCATCGGGATGTTCTTCTCCTTGTGGGTGTTGTAGACGTCCCAGAAGGCCTTGGTCATCTTGTCGTCGAGCCTCTTCCTGGTCTCCTCGACGGTCCAGTAGAAACCGTTTATGTTCTGGACCCACTCGAAGTAGCTGACGGTAACACCGCCGGCGTTACAGAGGAAGTCCGGTATGATGAGGACGCCCTTCTCGTGGAGTATCTCGTCGGCCTCCGGGGTGGTCGGACCGTTGGCGAGCTCGGCAACGATCTTGGCCTTGATCTTGTCAGCGTTGTCCTTGGTTATGACACCCTCGATGGCACTCGGGGCGAGAACGTCAACCTCGAGCTCAAGGAGCTCCTCGTTGGTTATGTTGGTCGCGCCTGGGAAGTCCTTGACACTACCGTTCTTCTTCTTCCACTCGAGAACCTCATCGGCGTTGAGGCCGTCCGGCTTGTAGATGCCGCCCTTGCTGTCGCTGACGGCGACGACCTTCATGCCGTACTCCTCGGTCATGATCTTGGCCATGTAGTAACCGGCGTTACCGTAGCCCTGGATGGCGATGGTCTTGCCCTTGAGGTCCATGCCGAGGGCCTTCGCTGCTTCCCTAACGGTGAAGCTGGCGCCCCTGGCCGTGGCGTCCATCCTGGCGACGATACCGCCAACTCCCGGCGGCTTGCCGGTGATGACACCGAAGGCCGGGCCCTTTCTCCTGCTTATGACCTCGTACTCGTCCATCATCCAGGCCATGATCTGCGGGTTGGTGTAAACGTCAGGAGCGGGGATGTCGGTCCACGGGCTGATAACGTCGTAGATGGCCCTTATGTAGTTCCTGGCGAGCCTCTCCTTCTCCCTGTCGGAGAGCTCCTTCGGGTTGACGATGATGCCACCCTTACCTCCACCGTAGGGGAGGTCAACGACTGCAACCTTCCAGGTCATCCAGGTGGCGAGGGCCTTAACGGTGCTGAGGGTCTCGGCCGGGTGCCACCTTATACCACCCTTGGTCGGACCGCGAGCCCAGTTGTGCTGAACACGGAAACCGGTGAAAACCTTGACAGAACCGTCGTCCATCTCGAGCGGAACGCTGACCTCAACAATCCTCATGGGCTTCTTGAGCCACTCAAGGGCCTCTTCGCTTATGTCCATGAACTGGGCAGCCCTCTCGAGCTGCTTAACGGCCATCTCAAACGGGTCTATGTTGGTCATGACTCATACCTCCTGCCAATAAGTTGATTGGCGATGTGATTTTCGATAATTACCTATATAAACCTTTCGCTAAAAAGCATGGAAAGCCGTCTGTTTTAAACAAATGGTTACATAGTCCGTTTTTGAGGCAAACACTAGAATCACCGCTCTTTTCCATCTCAAATCTCCCCTTAACGGCCTTATTTTACATACATCCATGTCCATAGGCGTATATCAATGTCTTAAAATTTTGGACACATGAAATATTTCATCAACAAACCCATATTTCAGCGCCCGAAAGCACCCATTAGAGCTTTGCACCAAAAGGGTGTTAAGAGATGAGGGGGAAACTACCCGTGAGCACCATGGAAACAAGAGATGCCATAATGGAGCACATCCGGAGAAAGCCTGGGATAACGTTTCGCCAGCTTGCCAGGGAGCTCGGGTTAGGCATTGGCACGGTGCAGTACCACCTCCACCGCCTGGAGAGGGAGGGGAAGGTGGTTTCCTTCAGGGCAAATCGAAAGCGCTACCTGTTTCCAAACGACTTCAACGAGAACTACGAGGCACTGATGACCGCGATATCTAACTCCACTCAAAGGAGGATCCTGCTGCTTATAGCGGAGGAAGAGAGGACCCTCAGTGACATAGCATCGGCCCTGGGGCTGACACCCGCAACCATAAGCTACCACATGAAGCGCCTCGAGAAGCTGGGGCTCGTGGAGAGGCGCCCTTGCGGGAAGTACGTGGCCTTCAGGCCGGCCTTTGATGTGGACACCCTGCTGAGGCTGCTTAAGGAGTACCGCCCGAAGATATGGGATGAGCTCGCTGACAGGCTCGTTGACCTCGTGCTCAACCTGAAGGGGGAGGGAGAATGATGGCCCATCTTGCCCTCATCATTGACATGATCATACTGGCACTTGCGGCCCTGCTGGCCTTCATCTCCTGGAGGGCCTACAGGAGAAGCAACCTTAAGAGCCTGCTGCTCCTGATGTTCGCCTTCGTCCTGGTGGGGCTCAAAAAGATAGTGGAGAACCTGCCGGCTGTGGGAACGCACGAGTATTCGGAGCTGGTTATCGGACTGATAGAGCTTTCGTTCGTGGTGCTGGTGTTTGTGGCTATCGCGAAGGAGAGGTGAGGAAGATGCCGCTTGGGATATACGTCCTCAGGGTGAAGCCCGGGAAGGAGAAGGAAGTGAAGGAGAAGCTCCTCAACGAGTTCAACTTCGATGAGGTGCACATAGTTACGGGCCCCTTCGACTTGATAGGGAAGATATTCGTGCCCCTGACGAGAAGGGGATTCGAGGAGCTCAAGGGCGAGATAGAAAATATGGAGGGGGTAATAGAGGTCAAGTACCTGGAGGCCCTCGATTAGCGCACTATGAGCATGGGCGGCTTTATTAGTCCTGCCAGCTCCTCCAGGAGGCTGCCTATTCTCGTCTTTCCGCTCTTACCGTAGGCGCCGAGAACCACCAGGGAGTAGTTCCCGTTGTTTGCCTCCTCCAGTATTCTGTCCTTCGCCGTCCCCTCAACTATCTTTATGGAGCAGTTAACGCCCTCCTCCCTGCAGAGGTTGAGAAGGTTTGTGAGGACGTCGTGGACATCTTTCTTCATGCGCTTCCATATCTCCTCCTCGAAACCCTTGATGTCCTTGACGTCGCCGCTTCTAGCTCCCATGTTGAAGGCGAAGGCCTTGGCTTCCCTCCTGTCGAGAACGGAGAACAGGACGATCCTTCCTCTCTTCCTCTTGGCCACGCCCACCGCGTGGAGAGCCGCCTTCTGGCTCCACTTTGAGCCATCAACGAGCACGAGTATCTTCACTTTCATCACCCCACGTACCTAAGCCAGAGTATCCCTACACCCGCCAGAACTGTAAGGGTCATTATCACCATGCCCACCTTCAGGAAGTCGCCGAAGGTTATCTTAACGCCCTCACGCTCGGCTATTCCTATTACGACCACGTTGGCGCTGGCACCTATCGCGGTTCCGTTTCCCCCAAGGCACGCCCCGAGGGAGAGCGCCCACCAGAGGGGGTAGGTGTTGAGGGAGCCGCCCATGGCTTTTATCAGGGGTATCATGGTCGCGGTGAAGGGTATGTTGTCAACTATGGCCGATGCAAACGCCGAGAACCACGATATTATGAGGAGGGCCTCTCCCTCGCTGTGAATATGGGAGGTAATCCAGCGGGCGAGCTGGTCAATGGTGCCAGTCTCTACAAGGGCCCCGACTATTATGAAAAGCCCCCCAAAGAAGAACAGCGTGGGCCACTCAACCTTCTCCAGAACCCCCTCGGGGTCTTCCCTCGCCCATAGAAGTATGGCTGAGGCCCCGGTCAAGGCCACGACCGCGGGCTCTATGCCCAGCCTGTCGTGCACGAAGAACACCGCCACAATCATGAGTATAACGATTACGGACTTCCTGAAGAGGACTATGTCCTTTATGGCGGCCCTCTCGTCTAAATCCTCAAGCGTGCGGAGGATTCTGCGTCTCTCCTCGCCGCTGACCTTGAGGGTCCCCCTGTAGGCAAGGTATATCACCCCCACCGTGACCAGCAGGTCAATCAGGGCTATGGGCCCCATGTTCACTATGAACTCGTTGAAGCTTAAATTGGCGGCAGAGCCTATCATTATGTTCGGAGGATCGCCTATGAGCGTCGCCGTTCCGCCTATGTTCGACGCAAAGACCTCCGAGAGGAGGAAGGGGACAGGGTTGAGCTCCATGAGCCTGCTAACGTAGAGGAGCATGGGCGTGAGGAGGAGAACCGTGGTGACGTTATCGAGGAACGCACTCACAACCGCGGTGACGACGGAGAAAAGGAGGAGCACACGTATTGGACTCCCCTTTGCCAGTTTTGCCGTCCTTATTGCTATATATTCAAAAAGACCGCTGTTTCTCGCGGTGTTCACGACTATCATCATGCCCGTGAGGAGCAGTATCGTGTCGAGGTCGAGGTAGATGTGGAGCCTCTCCCAGGGGACTATGTCGAGGAAGAGAACCACTGAAGCCCCTGCCATCGCCGCTATGGTCCTGTGGATCCTCTCGCTCATCACGAGTGCGTACGTAAGGAGGAACACTGTAACGGCCACTGCCTCAGCGTTTATCATCTCCATCACCTCAGTACACTATCACCGGCTTCTCCACGTGCTGAACAACCTTGAAGACCACGGGGCTTATGGGGGACACCTTGGTTATCTCCGAGCCGTATCCCTTTGACAGGACTACCATGTCGTAGTCATCGGCAAGTTTTATCACGTCCTCGCTTTTGTCACCGAAGAACAGCCTCCTCTGGACGTTGAGTCCGCTCTCCTTCAGCCGCTCGCTTACCTCCTCAAGGAGCTCCATGCCGTAGGCCTCCTCGTTTTTTCTGAATTCTTCGCTCGCCTCGCCGCTGAGTGTGTCTCTGATTATTGAGAACAGGGTGGCGTCTATTATGTAAACCAGCGTCACTGTGGCATCGTAAGCCGAGAGAGTCTCGTAGAGTTCTTCGGGAATCTCGTGAACGAATCGGTCCAGGGGCATGAGTATCGAGTGTATCTCCGGAAGGACCATCTCCTCCTCAGTTAGGAGGAACTCGCGGTACTCCCTGAGAATCTTCTCGTAGCGCTTTCCCGCTATGTTCTTAAACTTCCTCTCGATGAGTGATGAGTAGAGTCCCATGTTGCCTCCCCTCTCGCCGCTTCATCTGAATGTTTTTAAATATGTCGGTCATGCCCGAATTTTAAGAAATTTTGAACCGTGAACCACAAGGGATATTTAAGGTTTTGGCGAAGGTTTTTCCGGGTGGTGAAGATGAAGAGAGTACTCGGAGTTCTGGCGGTTCTCATGGTGGCACTCTCCCTAGCGACCCCGTCTTTAGCGCAGTGCCCCGCCGAGGGGAACACGGTCTACATAAAGGCCCCGGCCGTTTCGAGAACGGCCAGCGGTGAGCTCGTTGGTGTGGCAACGACCTTCTCCATAACCGTGGCCCCTGGTAGCGGTCACGTTTACGTGGAGACGTGGCCACTCACGGAGGTTGATATGCAGGCCTCGGCGAGGCTCGCGGCGCAGATCGCGGGAAAGGTGCTCGGCGTTGATATGAGCAAGTACGACGTCTTCATACACGTGGCCTCGGACGCGCCAACCATAGGCGGCCCCTCCGCGGGCGGAACAATGACCGTTGGGATTATCGCGGCCCTCAAGGGATGGAAGCTCCGCGACGACGTCATGATGACGGGGATGATAAACCCCGATGGGAGCATAGGCCCCGTGGGTGGAATCCTCGAGAAAGCTTCCGCTGCCCACGATGCGGGCATGAGTGTCTTCCTTATCCCGGAGGGCCAGAGGATTCAGATGGTTCAGCACACGGAGAAGAGCCAGATCGGCCCCCTCGTCCAGATAACGAGCAAGGCCGAGCCCGTTGACGTTGTGGAGTACGCGAAGGAGAGGTGGGGCCTCCAGGTTGTTGAAATAAAGGACATATACGATGCCATCTTCTACTTCACGGGCCACAGGATAGAGAGGCCCAAGGCCCCGGAGAGCATCTCAATAGACACGTCCTTCGTTAAGGATGACGCCCTCCGGGACTACGACAACACAACCGCCTACTACAGCCTCGTGGAGAAGGAGCTCAACGACAGCGACGTGGGCTACTCAACCTACAACCTCCTCAAGGGCGCCCTCAATCAGGCCAAGGAGAAGATAGACTCCGCCAAGGAGAACATTGACAAGGGCAGGTACTACACCGCCATGAGCCTCGACTTCCAGGCGAGAATAACGATAAGGACGGTGGAGTGGAGCCTCAAGGCCGACACTCCGGAAAAGGTCGAGGATCTCCTTAGGAGCGTTGAGAGCGACATCAAGGAGATGGAAAACCAGAGCTACACCATAAGGGGCGTTACAATGCTGCAGGCCATAGCGGGTAGCGAGGAGCGCGTTGAGGAGGCCAAGGAGTACATGAAGGACGCGTGGAGCGCCTACTACCAGTCGGACTACTGGAACGCCATAGGCAACGCGGCCTTCGCCTACGAGAGGCTTCAGACGGCGAAGTTCTGGGCCCTGCTCGGCCAGAGGTACGCCAAGGGTGACGTCATAAGCCCCGAGGTCGTCAGGGACACCGCCAGGAACTACCTTGACAACACGAGGCTCGTGGTTACTTACATAAGCTCCATGTTCGGCGAGGCCAACGTTGGGGACCTTGTGAAGGAGCTGGACAAGGGTGAGGAGTACTACTCCGAGGGCAAGTACTCTGCGGCCCTCTTCTCGGCGATAGAGGCGAGCGCCAGGGCCAACATACTGCTCGACACGATAGGCATCGAGAACGAGACGGTGCTCACCAAGAAGCTGGAGGAGATGAAGAAGGACGCGGAGGTGGCGATAGCGACCGCTCAGAGCAAGGGCGTTTACCCGCTCCTCGGCGTGGCCTACTACGAGTTCGCCCAGAGCTACGAGGAGCAGGGCGGCCTTGAGAACCTCGTTACCGCCATGACGTTCTACCAGTACGCGAAGGAGTCCTCAACGATATTTCTGAGCTCCACGATCACCCCGAAGGTAGAGGATATTACGCCGGAGGTGCCGCCCATCACCACGGTTACTACCACCACAACGGCAACGGAGAGCGAGAAGCGTCCAGCCACCCCCGAGAGAAGTCAGCCCGTCCTGCTCGCGGGCGCGCTAATAGTGGGCTTGCTCTTTGGCATAGGAATCGGCAGGAAGCTTTGATTCCTCTTTTCATTTTAGCGAGGTCTTCCCCCTGCTGAGGAACAGGTAGGCCTCTTTCTCGAGCTTCTTCGGCACGAAGTCCACCAGGATGTCGGCCTCTCTGATCGGGCCGCGAAGGTGCTTGCCCAGGGGCACGCTTCCCCTCTCGAGGAGCCTCACGAGGGTCTCCACTATGTCCTCCTCCTGCTCCCTCTCCGCGTAGAGCGTTCTCTCAACTAGCCACACCCTATCGTACTTTTCGTAGAACATCTTCCCCTGCTCGGAGTAGAACTCGGGGCCGCGCTGGAGCCTCACCCCCGGCCTCTCAATCCTCTCCACCTCGAACATTATGAAGCCCCTTCCCCAGGTGTGGCCCCTCACGGTGAAGCCCTCCACATCGAGGCCCCTCGCTATCCCCCGGGCGCTCTTCTCCACCTGGGGAAGAACCACGTCGTCAACACCCTCCGGAGCCTCAAAGAGGAGTGTGAGCAGGTGCGTCCCCTTCTCCCTGAGGAGCCTCAAATAGTCCCCGCTGAAGGGCTCGGGCGGGAAGAAGTGCTCCACGGAGGGCCTTTCCAGGAACTCCCTCGCCTTGAAGTAGAACCTCCCAAAGCGCTCCCAGCTCAGGTTGGCCGCCACGTTCCTCCTTGGATCCACGGGATCGAGCACCACGAGCGGCTTCTCTTTTTCACGCTCCACGGTGGCCATCGCGAGCTCCCTCTCCCTCCTGAGCCAGCCGGTGCTGTCGATTATCTTCCCCCTCAGCATAACTTCCGCGGAACTCAGAACTTCCCGGAACGAGCCGTATTTGATGACGAGTATCTCCGCGAGGTAGCCCGAGAAACCCCTAACGTAAACCTCGCTGCCGTAGGCTTTTATCCCCTTGAGGAAGCGTTTTAATAGCCTAACCTCGTCGTTTTTCCCGTTAATGTTCTCGAGAACCCAGCGCGTGTGGAGGATTGAGCGGTCAACGGCCGTCCTCACGTCCCTCCAGTCCCTCACGTCGTAGCAGGGGACGAGGTCAACCTCCACATCCCTGTAGAGCCCCCTCACGTAGGGGTGCTCCGCGTAGGCCACCTCGTGGGAGTCGAGATTTTCCGCTATGGCCTTTCCGAGCTCTAAACCTCTCTCCCTCAGCTCTTCAATTGGTGTATCGAGCGGAAAAGCTAAGAAAAGGTCAACGTCGTGGTCTCCAGCTAAATATGTATCCTTGGCGAGCGAGCCGACGAAGTACGGCCTGACGTCGAGGCCGAGCCCCTCTATTGCCTCCCACGCGATTTCCTCAAGCTCCTCCATCAGTTCATTAACGAAGGCCCTCTCCTCCTCGGTTGGCACGATTTTTTGAAGGATCTCCTCAATGACCCTCTCCATGTCCATGCTCACACCTGATTGATAGTTTGATATCAAAATATTTATATATCTTTTGTTACTATGCTATCAACGATGGGATATGGAGGAGCTTATGGCCGTCCAGAACCCGTGGTGGGCCGACCCCGATGCGATATACGATGATGAACGGGTAAAAAGGGCCCTCTCTCAAACGCCCCGGGTTGAATACCGATTTGAACCAACCAACAAGGTTCTAATCGGGCCGAGACAGGTCGGTAAGACCACGTACATGAAGCTCTCCATAGCGAAACTTATCGAGGCGGGAATCAGCCCGAGGAACATTCTCTACTTCTCCTGCGACCTTTTGAGGGATTACAATGAGATAGTTTCGCTTGTCAGGTCTTTCTTGAGGATGGTAAGGGGGGAGGCTTACGTCTTCCTCGACGAGGTTACCTTTGTCGAGGGCTGGGAGAGGGCGGTCAAGTTTCTTCTCGATTCCCCGCTTTCTTCACGCATGGTTCTTCAGGTTACGGGCTCGACCTCGGCGGGCCTCAGGCGTGAGAACTTCCCCGGAAGGGATATAATTGTGGAAGGGTTTCTCCCCCTCAACTTCAACACCGTTGCGAGGATTTTTGATTCAAGGCTTCAAAAAGTCGAGCTTCCCCACAAAAGCCCGAAAACGCCCATGGAGTTCTATGAGAACGCCCTCGAGCTGTACCCCTATTTCGAAGCCCTCTCCGGGGCTTTGGATTTCTACATGACATCCGGCGGCTACCCCCGCGCCGTTTATGAACTCCTCGAGGGGGGAATAAGGCCGGAAACCTACGAGATGGTTTACAACGCCACCGTCCTTGACGTCGCAAAGATCGGGAGGAGCGAGAGAATTGCTCTTTCGATGGTTCTTGGGCTCATGAGGAGGTACGGCGACAGGATAACCCTTAACTCCCTCGCCAAGGAGCTCGAGATAGGCTCCCACGTCACGGTCAGGGACTACCTTGAACTCTTTGAGGAGCTGTTCATTGGGAGGAACTACTTTCAGGTCAAACTCGATGATTTCACACCCCTTTTTAGAAAGGAGAGGAAGTTCTACTTCCTGGATCCCCTCCTTGTTGGGACATTCTCCAGGCTCTTTGGTTTCTCTCCGGACACTTCGAGGGTAATAGAGGGAATAGTTGGGGAGCATCTAAAGCGGCTCTACCCGACGTACTTCTTCCACGGCTCCCGGGAGGTGGACTTCGTTACGCCCCATTTCGGGGTGGAGGTCAAGTGGCAGGGAAGGGTTTCCCCCTCGGATTTCCCGAGGGTCGGGATAAAGAACAAAATACTGCTCTCAAAGGAGGGGCTGGACTTCGTTGAGGGCAGGAACCTGGCGATAATCCCTGTCCCGCTCTTCCTCTTCCAGCTTCACTCCGCCAGCTCGAACCTCGCAACCGTCTCGTAAATCGGCCCCTTTGGAGTGAGCGTGCTCTTCTTCAGCTCTATCGCTTCAACCTCGAACTCCCCGAAGTCCTCGTTCGCCAGCTCCTTCAGGGCCATGGCGAGCTCGAGCTTGTCCCTCACGAACTTTACCCTGCCAATAGTGATATGGGCCACGAAGTCCTTCTCCTTCTTGAAGCCGAGCCGCCTCATGGCCTTCTCCACATCTTCAGCTATCGCTCTTATCCCCTCGTCGTTCTCTATCCCCGCCCAGATTACCCTCACGTAGTTCGGGTTAGGGAAGACGCCTATCCCCCTCACCCTGGCGCGGTGCTTTCTGTGCCTCTTCGCTATTTCCTCCAGGGCCCTTTTGACGTCCTCGGCCGTTGTCTCGTCTATCTCCCCAAGGAACTTGAGCGTCAGGTGGAGGTTTTCAGGCTCGACGAACTTTATCTTCGCCGCTTTATTTCCTATCCTATCCTGAGCCTTAACGAGGTTGCTCCTGACGGCATCGTTAACCTCTATCGCTATGAACGCCCTCATAACACCACCGTAGAAAAGGGGAAGTTAAAGAATAAAAACCTTCCCGGACTCACTCGATGTTCTTCAGCACGCCGAGGGTCTCCCTGAGCCCCTCGTAGCCGAACTCGAGGTAAGTCCTGCCCTCTTCCTCGTAACCGTCTGCGTAGGCACTCCATGCCCTGTTGAGGCTCCTCTCCGCCCTGCTGAAGGTCGTCATGAGCTCTCCATATGCCTTGATGCTCTCCACCCTTATTGGCTGGGCCTTCTCGGCGAACTCCTCGAGCACCTCGAGCACCCTCGAGAGCGTGCTCCTGATGGTGCCGCTTTCCCCTGCGCTGAGTGCCTTCTCGAGCTGCGCTATGCTCTCTTTGAGGAGCCTCTCAAGCTCCTTGACTCCGCCGCTTCCGCTTTTCGCTGCCCTGTGGAGCTCTTCCTTCTCTCCACGTCTCCTGAGGACTATTCCCGCTCCCATAACGACGAGCGAGCCCACGAGACCGCCCCACATTGGGGGTATCCTAGCGGAGCTTATGGCCCCGCCGATGAGTCCCGCGGTGAGTAAGAGGTTTCCTGCGAGCTTCTTCATTTCCATCACCTCACGGGTGGAGCACTCCCGCCACGGTGAGCACCGCGAAGAGCAGGGTCATCGCGGCCTCGCCGACCATGAGTCCCGCGGCGAAGGGGAGCACCTTCTCGGTTATGAACTCGTGGCCCTTCCTCCTCTTCACGACCTCGTTGACCACGCAGCCGAGACCGTAGGGGAGGATGTAGAGCATCGGCAGGTACATGGAGAGGCCCACGAGGACACCAAGTCCCGGAATCCCGCTGAGTGAGAGGGCGAAGCCGAGTATTCCGCCGGCGAGGAACTTGTCAACCGGGACGCTTCCCCCGAGGATGGCGTCAACCATTGACTTGAGGGCCATCGCCTGCGGGGCTGGGACCATGTCGTTTCCTATGCCGTAGGCCTTCCATATGAGCCCGACGACGGTGAGGGCTATTATCGGCCCTATCCACGCCGTTAGGAGCTCGACCTTCTGCTGCCTTGAGGGTATGCCACCCACGAGGTGGCCGGTCTTGAGGTCCTGCATCATGTCCGCTGCGCCGGAGATTGCCACACCGACCGTGGCGCCGAGGAGTATGGTGAGGGGCACGTTCTTGTTGGTGAGGTAGAGGAGTATCATGACGGAGACGAGCGAGAGGCCGGAGACCGGACTCCAGTCCGTCATTCCCGTGGACATGGCAACGAGGAGGGAGGCTATGAATATCCACGCGACTCCGACGAGGGCAGTGAGGAGGCTCCTTCCAAGGCCGAGGTCGGAGAGCCTGTAGGCGGTGACGAAGAGCAGGAGGAACGCTAACCCGGCACCCACGTAGAGGTAGCTTATCGGGAGCTCCTCGTTCTTTCCGGATTCGAGCTTGCTGGCCCTGGCGATGCTCTTAATGGCCACGGCTATGACCGGGAGGGAGAGTATGAGGCCGGCTATCGAGCCGCCGAGGAGCATTCCTATACCGAGGGGCCTCGTCATGTTGGCGTAAACGAAGCCGCTAACGCTACTCCCGGTGACGTCGCCCGGGAGCCACCCGAGGGCCTTGACCACGGGGGTGATTATGTAGTAGGAGAGCGCCCCACCTGCGAGGACTATGAGGCCGTTCCTTCCTGTGATGAGGCCCATACCGAAGACCATGAGCGAGAGGGCCATGGCGAGGCTGACCCAGCTCGGGAGGTGGAGGGCCGCGCCGATGTCCACGACCTCCGGGAGGACGTGGGGAAGTCCAAGGAGCGGAAACTGCTGGACGAGGTAGACGACGGCGCTAAGCGCCATTCCGAAGAAGAGAAGCCTCGCCTTCTCTATTCCGCTTCCAGGGGTCTTGAGAACGGTGGCGACGGCGGTCCCGGTCGGGAAGCGGAGGCGGTCTATCTCAATCATCTGCTTCCTCAGCGGGATGATGAAGGTGATTCCGAGTATGGCTCCCGCAGCGGTCGCGAGGAAGAAGTAGAGGGTGTTGATCTCCTGGTGCAGGCCCATTATGTAGAGGGCCGGTATGGTGAAGATGACTCCCGAAACTGAGATGTTGACCGCCGAAGCGATCGTCTGGACGATGTTGTTCTCGACGACGGTTCCCTTCTTGAGGATTCCCCTGAGGACACCCCATCCGACTATGGCCGCTATGGCCGAACCGCCGGAGGTGAAGCCCATTATCATTCCCGCGTAGGTGAAGCTCGCCGCCATGAATGCTCCCCAGAGGACACCGAGGATTATGGCGGCGGGAGTGATTTCACGATAGGTGCTTCCACCGTCTTTGGTCACGTTCTTTGGCATGTCTCCAAAGCTTTCCATCCTTCAACCCCCTGTACGTTTATGTACATTACGTTCGGGTTCAATTCCCTGTAAGCAAAAGCAGGACATAATGGCTTTTCTGCACATATAAAGTTTTTTAGAGCGTTTAAATTCACAATGGGATGTTTTTAATCAGCGGTTGCTAAAAAACCGCCATAATATGGCTTTTTATTCATCAATGAAATTGATTTCATCATAAAAATGCATACATGGACACTAGAGCACGTTACGACATTGGAGATGAGGAGGGAATGGGAACATTGGGAGGAAAGCTGCTGACTCCCGTGGGTAAAATCCAGCCGTTCAAAAAGGGGACGAAAATCAGAGGAGCCCCTCGTAGATCACCTTAAGCCTGTAGGCGTGCTTGAGCTCCTCGGAGGCCATCATTGAGAAGAGCTCCCCGAGGGTCCCCCCGAGGATTTCGGAGAGCCTGCTGTAGAGCTCGTAGGCGTGCTTCTCCCTTATGAGGGCCTCGAGAATGAGGTCTTCGATGCTCTTCGGCTCTGCCCTCTCGTCGGAGAAGTAGGGCTCTATTTCCAGGCTATCGAAGTAGTCCACGGGATAATCCCCGAGGGTCTTCTCTCTGAGGAATGATTCCGCGGTCTTCCTGTGCCTCAGCTCCTCACTTGCGAGCCACGCGAAGTGGGGCACGAGGGAGGGCCTTTCGTAGGTTGCGAAGGTTTCTCCGAGCTTGTAGAGGTTGTAGAGCTCGTTCTCCTGGTGGATTATGCCCTTCAGAAGCTCCTTTGCGTTCACAGCACCGCCTCCAGGTAGCTTAGGAGTTCCCCAACGTCAGGGAGCACGAGGTCGGGCTTAACCTCGGAGCGCTCCACATCGCCCAAGGTACTTACGCCTGTGAGAACCATGATGGCCTTCATGCCGAAGCGTTTGGCGAAGGCAATGTCGGTATCGAGCCTGTCTCCAACCATCCAGAGCTCATCAACGCTCAGCTTCTCCCTGACGACCTCATAGGCCGCCTCATTGGGTTTGCCGATGATGAGGGGCTTAACGTCCGTCGAGGCCTCGAGGGCCGCCAGAATGGAACCGGCCCCAGGGTAGAGGCCCTCCTCGGCCGGATAAGTTGTGTCCGGGTTCGTGCCTACAAAGCTCGCCCCGTTCCTTATGGCCAGCGTCGCGTACTTGAGCTTCTCGTAAGTAAGGTGGGGATCAAGGCCGACCACGACGTGTTTCACTTCACGCCATGCACCGTCCCTTGCATCTTCAACCCCAATCACGCCCCAGCCGAGCCTCTCCATCTCCCTCCTGAGTCCTTCGCCCCCCACGACGAACACCCTTCCGGGCTCGAGGTGCTTCTCCATGTAGAGCCTCGTCGCGAGGCCCGAGGTTAGTATGGCCTCCTCCGGGACGTCCATCCCCATGGAGCGCAGCTTCTCCCTGTACATGGAGGGGTCTCTCGTGGAGTTGTTCGTGAGGAACAGGAAGGGAATTCCTCTGGCCTTCAGAAAGGCTATAACCTCCTTGGCGCCCCTGACGGGCTCTTTCCCCCGATAGAGAACGCCGTCCATGTCAAAGATGATTCCTATCATCGCTGGCACCGAAAGAATAGGGGGAGGGGAGGTTTATAGGGGTTCCGCTACTGGCTCGCGTAGACTCTCAACGTCACCTCCATCCTGTCGGTGAGGCACTCGTTGCCCGCTGAATCCACAAGCCTCAAGAGGGCTTTTATCTCCATCCGCTCACCGGGGCCAAGGGGCAGGCCCGGGAGGTCAATCCACGTGCCGTTGAGCTCCTTCAGGGTTTTTCCATTAACGCCATCAACCTCGAAAACCTGACCCTCCTTCACCACCTTGAGGGCATTTACCACGACCTTTCCGCTCAGCTCGCCGACATCCGCTGTTCCGTCCACGGAGGCCTCAAGGTCGCTGTAGTCCTCCTCGAAGTCCTCAACCTCAAAGGCCAGCTTTAGAGAGGAGAACGGAACATCCCCGGCGTTCTTAACGTGGAATGTAACCTCCTCCTCGTCCCCCGGCTTCAGGTTCCCGAACTCAAAGAGCTTGACCTCATCGTAGAACCTGCTCCCGTCCCTGCTTATCCTGACGTCGAAGTCTCCCGTGGAGAGCTCGTTGCCCTTTGAGGTCGCCACGTCGCTGAAGAGCGCTCCCCCGTAGTGGGCACCTAAAGTCCCCACCATAATTCCCACTAAAAGAACCACGAGGAACTTCCTCATGCACATCACCTCGATTTACAACTTAAAATTGTTAATTAGCACTATAAAAAGTTTTGTGAATTAAAATATTCATCGAAATAAAATGGTGGGGGTTGTGGAAGGTTTCAACCGACATGAAAAAGTCAAAAACCTAAATCTCCCTCACCTCGATGTTGAGCTTCAGGCTCTGCACGGTGCCGTTTATGGCCTCGAGAATCCTCCACGTTGCGTTCGTGGGGGCGTAGTCCCCGTTGATCGGCTCTGGCAAGTATGGTTTTTCGTCCTTGAATAGGAGGAACCAGAGCTGCCACTTTCCGGGTTTGTCTATGCTGAAGGTGTAGTTTCGCTCCCACTGCGGCGTCCAGTTCCCCTCGATGTCCACGGGCTTGTGGGGGAGCGTGACGTTGAGGTAGTCCATGAAGTACATGTTATGAATTAGGGTCTCGTTGGTCGTGGTGTTGTAGGTTAAATTCACGAGCCATACTTCTACGTGGTACGTCACGTTCCTGTACTCGTGGTTGGCTATGCCTATTATCACCGTTCCGTTCTCCCCAACGAAGAGCTCTGTTGGATAGTCGGCCGCCTTCCCTCCCGGCCCGAGGATGTAGAACTCCGTGAACTTCTCGCCGGGCTTCGGATGGGTTATAACGTAGCCGAGGGTTGCTATGGAGGAGATAATCGCTATTATGAGTATGACCGTTAGGGCTTTGTCGAGCCTGCTCGCCTCCTCCCACTCGAGCTCCTCCTTGAGCCTCTCAACCGTTATCCACGGCACCCACGGGTTTATGGCATTCGCCCTGCGATAGATCGCGGCGAGGGCAAAGAGGACGTTGAAGACGGTTAAGCTCACGAGGATCGGCGTGAGCCTTATCCCCCAGGGGGTGTAGTTGAGGCCGAGCCCTATGAGAGGGACTATCGCTATGCTCAGGCCGAAGCTGAGCGCCAGCCTCTCCAGGTTGTCGAGCTCCTTCTTCTCCGGGAAGAGAGCTGTTACGAAGGCGTAACCCGGGAAGAAGAGGACGAACGCTAAACCGAGGGCCTTCCTCGCCAGGCTCTCCGGGAAGTAGAATATAAGGAGGTCAAGGAGCAGTGAGAGTGCGATGATGGTTATTAAATCCCAGTACCCCTTCCATCCTGCCGGTTTGGCTTTTTCCATTATTCTCTCACCCCGCGAGCACCTCGTAAACCTTCTTCATCACTATTATCGCGAAAATCACAAGAAGGAGCTCCACCAGGGGCGTCAGGTTCTCCTTCTGCTCCCTGCTTAAAAACAGACTCCCCACCTCAAGGGTTATCAAGAGCCCGATGAGGGTCAGGGTGAGGAATACATCAACGCCCTTTACAGCCAGAGCCGAGACAAGAACCCAGAATGAGAGGAAAAGGAGCATGTAGTCCTCTACATCCATTCCCTAACGCCTCCGAGCTTTTTGCCCCTTATCTCAATGCCGTAGTCCTTTTTCTCAACACCCTCTACCTCAATGAGCTGGCCCGTTGCCTTCGCCAGCGCGAGCAGGACGGAGGAACATACCGGACACGGCACCCGGCTGCACCCCTCGGGGGAGCACCTCACACCGGGCCTCACCACAACCCTGTAGTTCTCCTCCTCTTCCTCTATGTAGACGGTGCTTGCGAGACCGAGCGCCCTGAGTACCGCCGAGGAGGCGCTCTCAGCCTCGGCCACGCTTCCCAAGGGGCCCTCAAGGTGCTCCTCGAACTTCTCAACGAGGTTGGCTCCCGGGGGGAGCAGACAGAGCCCCATGCCCTTCTCGTTCGGCACGTCCGTTAGGAAGACGACCTCCTCGTCGAGTCTCGCCAAATCGAGGGTGAAGTCCCGGTGCAGGGGCAGGAAGAGCCCTCCCCTCGGCAGGTTCTCGTAGGGGGGTACGAAAACCGCGTTCCCCTCGAGGTTCAGGGAATCAACCATCCCATCGAGAACAGCCTTCTGGGAGTTCAGAACTGTTTCCAGAGCTTCCTTTCTAACGTAGGTGGATGGTTTGAGAACGAGGATGACGGCCCCTATCACCATTGCGGCTATCCCGAGGTTTATGTAGCCCGTTACACCATTTAAAAATCCTCTGAGTGCCAGAAGTCCGCCGAAGGCTATGAGGGCCCCGCTCACGATGTACTTCATGTTCATCAATCTCCCCCAAGGTTGGACAACCACTAATCTTAAAAGGTTTACCCGGAGAACTCAGAGACGGTGGAGATGAAGGCGAAGATTGCTGGAATACTGCTCGGACTCCTGATCTTGAATTCACTCCCTATTCAAGCCGGGCCCCCAGTGCAGAGGGACGATTCGGGGGCTTATGCCTATTTCAACTCCCTTCTCTTGGACTTCGGCGAAGTTCTTGACCTGATCTCCGAGGGCAGTAACGAGAGCGTGAAGCGAGCAACCCAGTTCTACGAAGTTACGGGTACAGCCTATGAGGAAGTTCTCACGTACTCAAACAAAGGCGTTGGGGAAAACGTCCTGAAGCTCTCAAGGCTCTTCAGAGACCTGGGAGAAAACTCACTCCGCCTGGCCACCAGTGTGGAGAGACTCCGTATGAGCATGACCACCAAGGACTATTCCACGGCAAGGCAGGCCCACTTCACGGCTGAGGCTTCCCTTGAGGAGTGTTCACGGCTCCTCGAGCAGATAAAGGGTGTGAGTCTCCTTGGGGCTAACGGGGAGAATCTCACCCTCGATGTGGAAAATGTCACTGATAGCACGTCCAAACTCAGGAGTATCCTCTCCACCTACGGGGATATGTTAAGCAGAACCGTAACGCCCTCCGACTTCGAGATAATAGCCGCCAGCCCCGAGATGATAGCGGGGGAGAACATCACTTTTAAAATCTTTGTGAACACGAGTGCTTACCCCTTCCTGAGTCAGAACACCTTTGAGTTCTCCGCGAGGTTCAACAAACCCGGAGAGTATGTTCTGTACGGCATCACGGCCAACGGGAGTAGGCTGACGTTCAGCAAACCCGTGGTAGTCAAGATCAACAAGATACCTACCAGAATAGTGACCTCGGAGTATCCAAACGGTGTTCTGAGGCTTGAGGGCCACCTAATTGACTACTCGGGCAACCCCCTCCTCAATAAGACAGTCTATCTCATCATAGATGGCTACGCCTTCCCCACCATAACTGAGGAGAACGGACTGTTTTACTTCAACATAAGCGGCCTCACGGAGCCAATAAACGCCACCCTCATATTCAAGGGGGATGAGTTATACGAAGGGACAGAGACGAACGTGACCCTCGTTCCACCCAAGCCGAGGCCGGTCATACGGCTCTTCCCTCCGGAGGGGAGCCTCCTCGCGGGAAAGACCTTCGAGATAAATGGCCTTATCAACGGCACCGACGAAGAAATCCCCCTGGAGGTGGTGGTGGACGGGAAGGTGAAGAAAGTTGAGAGGTTCTCGGGGGAGTTTTCCCTTCTGCTCTCTTTGGGCAGTGGGAACCACACCGTCCAGGTTGTTTTTCCGGGGAATGATCGGTACGAGCGGAGCGAATCCAACATCGTTGAGCTCGACGTGAAGCCCTACAGCCTCGTGAGAAGGCTGATCATCGCGGCCCTAGTCCTCATCATTGGTGCACTGCTCTATCGCCTCGCCGGAAGGAGGAGAAAGCCCCATGTCGCGGAAGTGGAGGAGCCGCCTTCACAGATGGAGACCGGGGTCATTGAGGGGAGTTCCCCAACGTTCATTGAGGCGTACCGCTTACTCTACACCCTTCTCCTCCGCCTCTACCGCCTCCCCCGCTCCCTAACGCCGCGGGAACTCCTCAAGACACTGAGAGGGGAGCCGTTCTTTAGAGAGCTGGGGGAGCTCACTTACATTCATGAGGCTATGGCGTACGGGAAAAAGGTGCTGGGGGAAAGGGCCCTTGCTAGAGGGCTAAGGAAGGTGTCGAATGTCATAGCGACAGTTATTGTGAGGGATGAACTGTGAGAAGGGCCTTCTACGCCATCCTCCTCATCGTTGGCATCGGGCTCATGGTAATGCCCCTCTCCGTGCCCGTGATGAAGAGCAACGCAAAGTACAGCGTTTTAAACACGGGCCCCAGGGGTGTTTCAAGCTTCGGAAGGCTCCTCTACTCGAGGGGCGAGATATTCCCCCTCCTCTCTACGTATGATTCCTCCGGCTTGGGGGGGAAGAGGGGCACCCTTCTGGTCATAGGGCCCAACCTAGCCTTCACGGACGAGGAGGTGGGCGAGCTCAAAGTTTTCCTCGAGGGGGGAAACACGCTGATTCTGGCCGATGATTTTGGAACGGGGAACGCCCTTTTAAGCGCTCTGGGTGTTAAGGAACGGTTCTCGAAAGGGGAGGTTATAAGCCCCATCTACCGGGAAGCCTCCGGATCCGTGATGACGTCCAATGTGCTGCTCCCCGAGCTTCAGAAGGGTGTTGAGGTCGTGGTGACGCTCAGACCCTCCGCCGTCCTAAACCCCTCCAAACCGCTGGTGCTCTTTCCCAACGCCTCGCTCCTCAACGGAAAATACGGTGCATTTACACTGGTGGATGAGGTGTCCTACGGTTCCGGGAGGATAATCCTCGTTTCGGACCCGGATCTTTTCACAAACGCCCTGTTTAAAGACAACGAGGCATTTATAAATAACCTCCTTGACTACGCAACGGGGCCATTCTACATCGACGAGGCCCACCATAGCGATTTCAACCCATACACCTCGGGAACAATAACCATAAAGCGGGTTGTCAACAAGGAGCACGTGTTCTACTACGTCCTCTTCGTTGCCTTCGTTGTTTTCATCATTGAGAGCGGCCTCTGGCTTCTCCTTCTCGAGAAGATGCGCTCGCTTCTGTTCTTCTTCGTGAAGGAAGAAAAAATGGAACTTGAGGAAATCGTTAAAAGCCTCGAGGAAGAGGGACTTGACGGCGAGGTGTTGAGGAAGATAATCCGTGAAATAGAGACAGGTTCAAAGCTTGGTGATGCCCATGGACGGTAAGGGATTCATGGAAAGGCTTAAGAAAGAGATTAGGAAGGCCGTCGTCGGCAAAGAAGATGTAATAGAGTTGCTCACAATAGCCCTCCTATCGGAGGGACATGTCCTCATAGAGGGCATTCCCGGTGTGGCCAAGACAACCATAGCCAAGGCCTTCTCGCAGGCGATAGGGTTGAAGTTTTCGAGAATTCAGCTCACCCCCGACCTCCTTCCAGCGGACATAGTGGGTATCTTCTACTACGACCAGAAAACCGGCGAGTGGACCATAAAGCACGGGCCGATATTTGCCAACGTTGTTCTCGCGGACGAGATAAACAGGGCACAGCCCAAAACCCAGAGCGCCCTCCTAGAGGCGATGCAGGAGAAGCAGGTCACCATCGAGGGCACCACGCACAGACTCCCTGAGCCATTCTTCGTCATAGCCACCATGAACCCTCTGGAGCACGAGGGCGTCTACGTTCTTCCGGAGGCCCAGCTCGACAGGTTCATGCTCAAGGTTGAAGTCGGCTATCCACCAAAGGAAGAGGAGCTTAACCTTCTTCGCAGGAAGAGTACCAACGACTTTGGTGAAATAAGGCCCATTGTGACACATGGGGGCCTCATGAGGCTCATAAGCGAAGCTAAGAAAGTCTCTGCCAGTGACGAAATCATCGAGTACATATACTCGATAGTCGCAAGGACGAGGGAGGATGAGAGACTGCTCTTCGGAGCGTCCCCCAGAGCTGGAGAGCACCTCCTCTACGCGGCAAAGGCCTCGGCTTTCCTCGACGGGAGGGATTATGTCATCCCCGACGATGTCAAGAAGGTGGCAAAGCCCGTCCTCGTGCACAGGCTCATCCTCAAGGCGGAGTACGAGCTCGAAGGATTAAAAACGACGGACGTCATAGAGGACGTTCTGAGGAGCACAGCGGTGCCGGTGTGAGAGATGACGCGCGAAGAGCTTCTTCTGCTTCTCTCTTTCCTCCTCGTTCTTGAGGGTTACCTCGGTGAGAACACGGCCCCTGCGGTGTTGGGGTTCTTTATCCCCCTCTACCTCCTCGCCGTCAAGAGACGTGTGAGCTTTCAAATTGGCGGTGGCTTTGAGGCGCCAAAAAGCCTCGAGGAGGGTAGGTGGGGGAAGGTTCTTCTTAAAGTGAGGAACGGGGGGAGAAATGCGAGGGTTAACGTGGGGTTGAACACGGGGGGACTTGAAGTTGAGGAACCAGGGGAGGTCTTTCTCTCGCAGGGAGAGGAGATAGAGATCGAGCTGAGGATAAGGGCCCACTCGAAGGGAGAATTTTCGGTGGGGCCCGTGAAAGTGAGAGCGGAGGACGAGAGGGGCCTCTACTTTGAGGACTTTACCCTTGGGGAGGAGGTAAAGCTCCCGGTTTATCCCTCCGTGGAGGCGATAAAGGAGGCGGTGAGGAGCGACCACAACATACGCCTAGCTGAGATGTACAGACGGAGTCAGTTCCTCGGGAGCGAGAGCATGGAGATAAAGGAGCTCCGCGAATTCCAGCACGGGGACGACTTCAAGAGGATAGACTGGAAGGCCTCGATGAGGCTTGGGGAACTCATAGTGAGGGAGATGCTTAGGGAGGAGGAGGCCGACGTTTACATATTCGTTGACAACGGCAGGGAGATGAGGAAGGGCATAGAGAGGGCCAAAATAGACTATGCAGCTACCCTTGCCCTCCAGCTGGCCTCCAACCTTATAAAGTCGTACAGGATTGGGATGGTAATCTACGACGAAGAAAATGCTGACTTCCTGAAGGCCTCCAGGGGAGCGGCGCAGCTGGGGAGAATGAGGCAAAAGCTTGCCATACGGAGGGAGAAGAAGGAGATGAGCCTCAAGTTCGGTCTTCAGGTGGCGGTGAGCGAGAGAGCTAGGGAGTTCTTGAGAAAGGTGTTTCCCCTTAGAAAGGGCAGGCGCGGAAGCAAAGGGGTCTTCGAGGGCCTCTCCCTCGTAAAGCAACCCTCAATCCTCATCTTCATAAGCGACCTTAGTAATCCCTCGGACCTATACAGGGCCATAGCAAGCGCGAGAAGGATTCACCGCGTTCTTCTCCTCTCGCCCAACCCTGTACTGTTCTACTCGAAGGAGCTCGACGAAGAAACCCTAAAGCGGCTCTACAGGGCCTATCTGGAGAGGGAAAGGCTAATCAAACGCTTCGGCTCTCTAGTTCCAACACTCGACCTCGGGCCCAGCGACTATATAAACGAGATAGCGAGGGTGATGTGAATGATAGGGGTTGCGGCTGTTATAATTTCATCGTTGGTGCTGGGGCAGCCGGTTCTGCTACTTGGTATTTTTCCCTTCATCCTCTCCATGAGAAGCAGGGACGCTGGTTTGGGAGCCTATTTCCTCTACGCCCCCTATGTGGCTTCGAAGGTTCCCCCATTGAACCTCTACAGCTATCTGGATGGGATCAGCATTCTCATCTTCGCCCTCTCACTTCTCCTCCTTCTGGAGGACGTTCTAAGGAGCACCATCAAGATTAAAAAAACCGAACTTGCAGCGGGGGCAATAATGCTCCTGTCCCCGCTCTTCCCGGAGGCTTTCATAGTGGGGGCACTCCTTTACCTGGCCTCCCTGAGACCGGAACCCCTGGTGATGCTGGCTCCCGCTATGGTCACGGTTGTGATGCTCATCGCCCGGGACACCCTCCAAAACCTCGGGGGCAGCGGGGGAGTTCTCGTCCTCGGGGGGTTCACGGCCCTCACCGCAATCCTCCTAGCGCTGAAAAACGTTAAAAGTAGTGAAATGCTTATACCGGGAGGGGATTGATATGGACGTAGAAAAGCTCTTCAGGCCAAAGTTTGCGGTTCCGGGCATAACGCTTATTACACTCATATACCGTCTCATACCCCTCCGCTTCAAGTACCTGCTCGGCTTCGACCCCTACTTTCACCTCGCTTACATAGAGGAGGCGTTGAAGGCCGGCGAATGGTTCAACTTTTTGACCATCGCGGGTGGTCCATGGGGGTATCAGGTGAAGCTCGTCCATCCCCTCGGCCTCTGGATGACCCCCGCTTACGTCTATAAATTGCTGAGCATCTTCGGTCTCTCCCTCCAGACGGCCTTCAGGATAACGCCCGTTATATTTGGGACGCTGACGGTTCTGGCGTTCTACTTCGCCCTTTTGAGGCTCTACGATGAGAAACGTGCCTTTTTTGCCTCACTGTTCTTGGCCATAAGCTACGGGCACGTGTTCAGATCAATGGCCAACTACTATCGCGGCGACAACTACATGCTCTTCTGGTACAGCGTGGCATTCCTCGGGATTGCCCTTGCGCTCACCTATAAAAAAGGGCCCAAGCGTTTTGCCTTCTATCTCATCCCCGCCCTTGCGAGCGGGTTTGCAAGTATTTTCTGGCAGGCGTACTATCCAATCTTCATCTTCCTCCTTTCAAATGCTCTCCTTATCGGCGCTGGTGCCTTCATCCTCGGTGAGAAAGAGGGTTTTAAGGACGCCATGTTAATCGTTCTTTCCACTGTCCCCGGCGTTCTACTTGCAAACGCCCTTGGGGGGAAGTTCGGCTACGGGATGTTGGGGTATAATGACTGGACGGGGAAGCGTATCGCTGAAGAACTCGGACTTAGCTTTGGCATCCTCAAGGACGCTTACCTGATTGTTCACCTGAGATATCTCGTTCCCCTCTCGCTTGCGTTTATTGTTTTCCTGTTTCTTCTCGTGAGGATTTTGAAGGATAAGCGCCACAGGGCAGGATTCGTTATTGTTCTCGCCTTCATAGGGATTCTTCTGCTCTTCAGGGGGGCTGGTCCGCTCAAAGAGCTCTCCGCGGGATTTGGAATCTTTAAAAACTGGCCCGTCCAGGAAACAGGCCCTCCAACTAAAGGTGACCTGTGGGCATCATACAATCTCGCCCTCTTCCTCCTCCCGCTCTACGCCCTCTCCTTCAGAAGGGGGAACGTCAGGGACTTTCCGCTTCTTGGGTTAATGCTCCCATCACTTTACATGCTGGCCTTCTGGAAGCGCTTCCTTTTCATAGCCTCCCCCGCTATAGCCTTTCCAGCAGGGATTGGGCTGGTGGAGCTCTACGAAGCTATTAGGCCGCGCTTGAGTGGAAGGAAGTTCCTGGCCATCGGACTAGTACTCCTTGTCCTGATTCCCTCCACATCCGGGGCACTCGCCCTCTCGAAGGTATGGAACACGAAACCAATAATAACCGAGGAGTGGGTCGAGGCACTCACCTGGCTCAAGGAAAACTCCAACGAGAACGACATAGTTCTGGCGTGGTGGGACTACGGACACTGGATAACTTACTACTCCAGAAGGTCTCCTGTGGCGCAGGGAAGCTCCAACCCTTCCGTTGCAGCCTACCTCCTCGGCCTCCTCGGCGAGAACTGGGCACAAAATCTAGGTGTGGACTACGTGATAGTCTCTTACGAGGACTTCCTCAAACTGGGACCGATTATCAACACGGTAAAACTCTCCAAGCGGTGGGAGAACATCACGGATGAGGAGTACGGCTTTGCCCTCCTCCCCCTAACGGGGGTGTATGGAAACATATTCACCTTTGAGAACGGTCCTTATAAGGCTCTCGTAGCCAAGAGGAACACAATCTGGGAAGCAAAGGTTGTGGCGGGCGGCGCTACCGGGTATCCCTCGGAGCTCCTGGTGGAGGTTGGCAATGAAACTATCAACGCCCCGCTTTCCTCCCGCGCTTCTCTCGGTCCCGTCCTCTACGTCAACCTGAACTACGGCTATGCGTTCCTCATGAGCCGAACCATAGCGAACACAACCATGGCGCGCCTCTTTACTGGCGATGCTCCGAATCACTACCGTCTCGTTTATTCGGACGGCGGAAGGATTAAGATATACCGATTCGAGCACCCCAATGTGATAGTTACAAGAACAAACGGCACTGTAGTGTTTCACTTCAAGAACACCACAGGAACGGGACTAGGAATATGGGGCTTCCTCGACAACGGGACGCTCGTCTTCAAGAAGTGGTACGGTGTTAAGGGTCTTGAGGAGTTTGAGCTGCCGGGAGATGTTAACGGGACAGTGATAAGATATGCCTATGCAGAGGGAAAACAAATTGTTGACAGGGGAGTGTTCAGATGCAATGGGAGGAAGCAAAATGTGTCAAAAAGTAGTGTTTTACAAATTTTCGTATCAAAAAACTTATTAAATGCGCGGCGGTAAAGCCTAATAACCTGATCAGTATGGGGGTAATCACTCCAACAGGGGACGGACATGAGGACGCTGATAATAATTCCCGCGTACAACGAAGAGCTTACGATTGGATCAATCGTTGCGCTGGCCAAGAAGTACGGCGACGTTCTGGTAGTTGATGATGGCTCAAGCGATAGAACATCGGAGATCGCTCAAAAGGCAGGGGCCATCGTTATAAGGCACAAAACCAACAGCGGCAAGGGTGCCGCCCTGAGGACGGGCTTCGAGTACGCGCTTAGTAAGGACTACGATGTTGTTGTAACAATTGACGCCGATGGACAGCACAACCCTGAGGAGATTCCTTACCTCGTTGAGCCACTCATTAAAGGAGAAGCTGATTTTGTTATAGGCTCCCGCTATCTTAACGGTTCTAAGAAGAAGATACCGTTGTACAGGAGACTCGGCCTCTGGGTGCTTAACAAGAGCACCAAAGTTGCCTCGAAGATGGAAGTTGACTCGCAGAGCGGGTTCAGGGCCCTAAGGAGAAAGGCCCTTGAGAAGTTGAACTTAAGCAGCAGTGGCTACGCCGTTGAGACTGACATGGTGATCAACGCAAGGGAACAGGGGCTTAGGATTAAAGAGGTCCCGATAAGTGTGAGGTACGATGTCCCGAACAAGCACAAGAAGAACCCGGTTTCCCACGGCTTGGGTGTCCTGGCCAGCGTTGTTGGTTTAATTGGGTATAAAAGGCCCCTCCTGCTCTTTGGGGTTTTGAGTTTGATGTCCTTTGTAACTGCTGGAGTACTGGCTTACTTGGCCCTCCAGCCTTATTATCACGGGGGAAGGGTTTTTTTAACTCAGGCAATAGGTGCGGGCATATTTACTATAATAGGAATACAGCTCTTTGTTGCAGGACTGACGTTGAACGTGTTAGCGAAGATGGTGAGGGAGTGAGTTATGGTGTTAAAATCACCAAGTATTGCTCTAGTGGGCTCTAGAGGCATTCCAGGGAGGTACGGGGGAACTGAAACAGTTGTTCATGAACTCTCGAAGAGATTGAAAGCCAAATTTCAGGTTTATGTAACATGTGAGTCCGATAGATTCTCTGAGGATGAATATGACGGAATAATCAGAGTTCATATTCCATCTGTCCAAGGAAAGAGCTTGACTATCCCCTCGGTCAATGACGTCATTGCTACCACGTACCTCCTTCTTAGACACTCCAAAGACGTTGATCTTATTTACCACGTTTCGCCTGATGGTGCTCTGGCAGCTGTTCTCTCAAGACTGGCAAAGAAGAGGGTCCTAATAAACTCTGATGGTGTTGAGTGGCGCAGGTTAATAAAGAGGAGCCGGTTTGTGCCGTTTCACCTCTTCCCGCTTTACCTCGCTACGATGGTACACATGTACCTGATGGAGCGCCTTTCCTGCAAGTTGCCGGATGTCACTATTGCAGATTCTCTTGCCATCGAAGAACATCTTAAGAGAATGCACAAACCAAAAAAAGTGGTATACATTGCCTATGGGGCGAGGGAATTGATGCCCTCAAGCATTCCAAAGGAAGAGGAGCGTAGTATTTTAGGAAAATTCGGCATTAAACCTAGAGGATACTATCTCACTGTGGCTAGAATAGTTGCGGAGAACAACATCCACATTGAACTGGAGGGGTTTAAAAAAGCAAACTCAACAAAGAAGCTTGTTATCGTTGGGAACTTCAACAAAAATGATCCGTATAGTAAACATCTCTTCAAACTGGCCAAGGGCAATGAGAATATACTTTTACTTGACCCAATCTATGACCGGGAAATCCTTGGAGTTTTAAGGAAGAATGCCTTTGCCTATATCCACGCCTATGAAGTTGGGGGGACAAATCCTTCCCTGCTTGAGCAGATGCTGTTCAAGAGACCTATCTTGGCATATGATGTCCCATTTAACAAGGAAGTCTTGCAAGAGGGAGGAATATACTTTAAAGATGCCGAGGATTTAGCCAATAAAATGGAGATGCTTGAGAGAGGGGAGTTCAATTTAAGGCTTATAAAGAAAACCCAGATTAAGAGAATAAAGAGACAGTACAACTGGGAGAAAGTTGCAGGGGAGTATGAAAGGTTGTTTAGACTAGTATTGCGGGGGCGGTCTTATGAGGGAGAATGATGTTAAAGTTTTTGTGCTGGGGCTTGATGGAGGCTCTTGGAATGTCATAATGCCGTTAATCACGGAAGGCAAGTTGCCCACATTCAAAAGGCTTCTTGAAAAAGGGGCTTATGGCAAATTAAAAAGTATCATACCACCAATCTCGGTTCCTGCTTGGAAATGCTATTTTACTGGAAAAGATCCCGGCAAGTTGGGGGTTTATGCATTTCTCAAGTTTGATCCAGGAACGTATAAACTAAAAGTCGCGGATTCTCGTGACTTTAAGTCTCTTGATCTTGCGGACATCTTGGGTATGCATAACAAAAGAATTGTAATCTACAAAATGTTCTCTACATATCCAGCCAAAAAGGTTAATGGTGTTATGATAACGGATTTTCCAAACTTGCCCAAGGGAACTTACCCGGAAGGGTTGTATGAGATCATTAAGAAAAAATTTGGGGAAATCTTTCACAATATTGCTTTTACTACGGACAGAGTACGCACCTATGAAATAGTGCTCGAGGAGACAAAGAGGGACTTTGAAGTCATTAAGTGGTTAATAACTGAAAATAATCCCGATTTCGTTCATATGAGTGTTCCCCACACTGATGGTGTCCAGCACTTCTTCTGGAGGGATATGCTAGATCCGGAATCTCCATATCATGATTACATAGAACGTATGTGGGTTATGGTGGACGGCCTTGTTGGGGATTTGCTGAAGTTCCTCGAAAGCACGGGAGATAAGTGGTATTTCTTCATAATGTCAGACCATGGTTTTACAGAGTGCAAATACCGCTTTAATATTGCAAACTGGCTGATAAAGAAAGGCTATCTGAAGCTGACTTTTAGAGGGAAAGTTATTAGGAGTGTTTCAAGAATTATCTCGCTTGATACTGCTTACAAGATTGTCGAAAAAACGATCAAGTTTGGCAATGAAAAACTGAGAATAAAACGACTTAAATGGGGAGTTCAGCACAAGCTGGCAGGTGACGTACTTTACCAGGTTATAGGCTTCAAAAACACGAAGGTTATACCCATTGAGGGCCAGCTGCTGTACCTAAACCGCCGGCTGTTCAAGAATGAAGAGGAAAGAAAACGCTTTGTCACCCAGCTTGTTAGTGAACTCAAAAATATAATAAGACCTGATGGTGAGCCATTTACACTGGAAATCTACGAGGGACATCAGTTATACAACGAGAATGCACCAGATATAATTCTGTTGCCCAATCAGACGTACGTGTATTCTCTTCCGTTCATCCATAGTGATTGGGACATCCCCCCAGAAGGCAAATGGACTGGAATGCATGATCTATATGGAATTTTTGTTGCCGTTGGAGGAGGGATAAAAGAAAATTATGAAGTTGATGGGGCAAGGTTGGTGGATCTAATGCCTACGATACTACAAGTGTATGGTATTCCGATCCCAAAAGATGTAAGTGGAAAAGTCTTAAGGGATATTTTTGAGGACAGAGAATTTAGAGAAGAGGAGCCTGAATATGTTGATTATAACCTTAAAATGCAAGTGAGGAAGATTGCAAAAAAGTTGAAACTGTAGGTGTGGTAATATGAGAATACTAATGACCGCTCCTCCTCTAGCCGATGTTTTATCTCCGGGGGGAATTTATAAAGTCATTAGGGAAATATCTAAAAATCTTGTTAAGAGGGGGCATGAAGTTATTGTTTTACAGTTAAACCCCCTAAATCGACCAAATGAGGAGGAGTATGATGGGTTTAAGATAATCCGAGTTGATTCAAAACATTTCTATGGACTGAGCCTTGGGATGTACTCCTACCTGAAAAAGCATTTAGCTGAGTTGGATCCAGATATTGTTCATGTTCATGGGTATCATAATTTGCTTGCCCCTGAAGTAATTTGGGTAATCAAAAGAAACTACCCCTCTGTACCTTTGGTATTTTCACCTCATTTGGATGTGGCTAGGAGCACATTGGGGGGTAGATATTTTTGGAGAGGTTATAATGCCATTATCGGAAAGAAAGCATTTGACCTAGCGGATCGTATAATTTCACCTTCTGAATTTGAGGTCAACATTCTTGTACACCAATTTAGCATTAGTCCAGATAAAATCTTAATAATACCACATGGTGTGGATATAATTGATACAGAAAAGCCTCTAAAGCAGAGAGATAAAATCTGCCTTCTTTATTCTGGTTATTTAATAAAGAGGAAAAGGGTTGAGTATGTATTGGAGAGCCTGCATAGCTTAGTTTATGATTTCGGAGTGGACGATGTTATCCTCACGATAATTGGGGAAGGTCCAGAGAAAAAAAGATTATTAGAGTTAGCTAGGAAACTAAGGATTATGAATAAGATAGAATGGAAACCCTTTTTACCAAGAAAGGAATTTATAAATAAAATAAAAAACGCAGATGTGTTTTTGTTGCTCTCTGAATCTGAGGCATATGGAATAACTGTTGCGGAAGCTCTAGCTTTGGGGACCCCGGTAATAGTAACAAAAAAAGCTGCTTTAAGAGAGTTTCTAACTGAGCCTGGGTGCTTTGGTGTGGATTACCCTCCAAATCCAAAAGAGGTTGCTAGATTAATACTAGAGATTGCTAATAATGATGTTAAAGTGGGGCCGTTTAGTAAAAAGATAAGAACTTGGAAGGAGGTGGTAAAAGACTATGAAAACCTTTACAAAGATATACTTGGAATATGAAGTCAAAAATAATAAAAAGATTAATGCTGTCTTCTTGAGTTGGTACTTTCCAAAAGGAAGTGGGGGATTTACATATCGGAAAAAACTTTTAACCTTGTTATCTTCACTTGAGTCAATTGGAAGGATAACGGTTTTGACAAGTGATAATGAGTTGAAAAAAATTCAGAATTCCAAAATTAGAGTGCTTATTTTAAATGATACTATTCCAAAAAACCCACTGTCTAGATTCCTTAAATTTTTGCTGTTCCAATTTAAGACAATACTCCATCTCATAAAACTTAGTAGAGATTACTCAATGGTGTTTGTCATGGCCGGAAACAATTTTACTTTTCCAGTGTTGTTTTCTAAATTCATTTTAAAAAAGAAAATTGTATATTTAATGTCTGGTGTGGGAGGCATGTCAGTATGGAAGTTATATTCAAAAAATCTCTTGTCAAGACTAGTTGCTATTTTGGATGAACTTGTTCTTCTGATTAGTGATTTCATTATCCTCGAATCTCCTGGATTAAAAGATACCCTCAAGCTTGATAGATACAGGGGAAAAGTTATTCAAAATGGACGTATGTATGTAGAATCAGAAAAAATGCAGTACATAACTCCCTTTTCTAAACGAGCAACTTTGGTTGGGTATATTGGTAGACTAAGTCCTGAAAAGGGGATTGTAAATTTTATACATGGAATATTAAAAATATTTAATGAGCCCAAAAGAAGTTCCCAGTGTGGATTTAATGTTATCATTGGAGGCAAGGGGCCTTTAGAGAGTAAAATTAGGGAATTAGTAATCCAGCAGAATGACGACATCAAAATGAAAATAAAAATTTTGGGGTATATCCCCGACAATGAACTAATAAATGTACTGAATAAGTTGAGACTTCTAGTGTTCCCATCCCCAATAAATAGTTTAGACGGATTGCCTAATATAATATTAGAAGCAATGGCATGTGGAACTCCGGTATTAGCAACGTCTACAGGAGCAATATTAGATGTAATTATTGATGAAACGACTGGGTTTATTATGGGTAGCAACTCTCCGGGGGATATCTCAAGGAATATTAAGAGGGCACTAATGCACCCAGAGTTGCTGAAAATATCGAAAAAAGGCATGGAATCCATAAGAAAAGAATTTAGTTTTGATAGTGCTTTAAGACGATGGGAGAGAATAATATCCACTTATCTTGGTGAGGGAAAATGGTAAATCGGATTAAAATTGTTATGTTAGTAGAGGCTATGATCTTAGCATTTGTTATATTGCTAGTAGATATCCTGACCAATAGGTTTTCTTATTACTCTGGGGATAATATCTTTATTGAATTTCCGTTATTGGCGTGGATTTTGATATTATTGATACCATGTATCGGTGGTTATATAATATGGACATCCAAAAACGAAAACAAAAAGACAACAATATTCATCCCTGTTGGGTTGATTTATGTACTTCTCCTTTATTCTCTTAACATATATTTTATAATTCCATATCGACAAGTTGAAACTACGAGTATTCCTCTTGCCATAAAACTACTCGTTAAATATCCTCACATTAACAAAGATCTTGCGGGTATTTATTCATACCCGGTTTCATATCCTCTTTTTTTCATAATGGCGAGATTTATCATGTTAATATCTGAGGTTGGAGCGACGACATTATACACTTTGTTCTTTATTATATTTCTTGTGATATTTTATTTTATTCTCCTATCATATTATTCTACTGATGAGGATATGTTTTCAAGTGTGTTAGCTGTTTTAGGATATACAGTCCTTTCTTTTTATGTGATAAATTTCCAATTCGCCCCTCAAACTTTCTCATTGATGTATCTTCCTCTTTTGTATAAGATTACGACATCTACATTACATTCAAATTCGATTGCAAAAAATATGGTGCTCTTATTTATTCTTTGGACATCATTAATACTCACACATCCATTTATGTTTATTTTTTATATTCTTCCCACATCTTTTCTACTTGGGTATCTGTATATAAATAAATCCTCGTATACATCAAAATTTGGGATAGCAATTTTTACTTTATGGGGGTCATACCTAGCGGGGTTTGTTTATATTTATTACCTCAAACTACGGGTTCCCCTCGTTTTGTTCTTTAGAACTATTGGAAGGTCAATGGGGGAAACTTGGTTGGTAATTAGGTGGTTTCTTAGAACAATGAGTAGCCCTCAGGCTCCTAAGGTATTCCCACACTATGATATGGTACCTAGATTTTTTAATGCCTTTCAAGCAACGGGCGTTAGATTGATACTAATTACGTTGCTTCTTTTGGTAATTTATGGCATATTCAAAGAAGTCATTACTGACAAAAGAACACTACAATTTGTGTATGATATCCTTGTGTTGATCTCTTCTGTGATTTTATTTTTAGTTGGACTTTTCACGATTTTTCTTGGTCAGAGAGCACTTCAGGTATTCATGATGCCCATTTCGAGATATATTAAAAATTTAAAAGCTTACAAACGTTTGTTATTAATGCTAATAATCATATTAATTGTGACGCCTTTTATGTATACTCTTAATGTCTTGATAAGTTTAAGTGTAGGGCCTCAGTTATTTGTCCAGGACACATATCTAGTGACATCAGGATTATTTGGAGAAATGAATTTTCCCGATGCTTGCAATATTTCTGTTGTGAGAGAAATATATCCAACAGTATATCCAAACCGTCATAAGTTTGAGTTTTCGACAGACTTCTATCCAAAGGCGAATTCCAACTGGGACTATTTATATTGGTCTCCAAAATTTACCCATGTGGCTAGATATTTCGGGATTTATGATGAGTATAAAAAAGAACAAATGGTATCAAATTGGATTTATAATAACTATATCGTAACTATACTGTCAGGATAATAATGAATCTAAGAACAGAGATAGTACATGTGAATCCCGATGTTTAATTGAAAGAATAATAATTCCGATGCTTATTTTAATGGCTACATGCAAAAAGCGATGAAAAAAGCTCAATCTGTCCGAGTGTTTCTGTATCAATTTAATATAATCTAAATGGGTCTTAATAAAGAGCTCCGGGGATACGCTTGCAACTTTCTTTCTGGCAACTCCCACTTTATGCCAAATCTTGGCTTTTGGAACATACATGTTAATCAATTCCCGTTTTGAGGCATGGATACAGAGATCAACATCTTCATTTCCAAAGAAATAGTCCTGACTTAGTATAGTTAGTCTTCCCAAGTTGTTAACTTTTAAAAGCATTGAAGCTCCAGTAATCCAATCCACACTAGTTGGGGAGGTGCTATACTTTTCGGCGATTTTTTGATCTCTGTGATAATAAAACCATCCAAATTGAGATAATTCTCCTCCGGCGAACCATATCACGTCATCCCTTCCATTGTAGTCGTAATAATATATTTTTGGACCAACAATTCCAATCTTCTCATCACTCTCTGCAACTTTAATGAGCTCTATTAAAAAGTTCGGATCTACAACGGTATCATTATTTAATAGTAACACATAGTCTGGGTTTAGAACACTCAGAGCAAACTTTATCCCAACGTTATTCCCGCCAGCAAATCCGTAGTTGTCTTCGTTTTTGATTAAAATCATCCTTCTATTGGAATCAAATTTCCCGTAATGAGGTCTGTTGAACTTCCCCTGTTTTGCTTCATTTTCAAGTATCTCAAAAACCTTAATCGGTTTGTTATATGGATTGTACTCAAAGAACTTTGAATTAACCTTGATTTTCCCCGCTGCATACTCTTTAATTTTTTGAACAGAGTCATCTTCTGACCCATTATCCACAACGATAACATCATAGTTGGGATAGGTTATCCGATAAAGCGATTCGAGGCATTCAATAGTGTCTCTCCAGCCGTTCCAGTTTAAAATGATAATCGAAACTCTAGGAACCTTCGACATATTTTTTCACCATTTTAACTACCGCATCCATATTTGCATACTCCCAACTTCCGAATCTTCCAATGCTGTCGATTCCTATCGTCTTTAAATAACTAAATATTGTTTTAAGATTTTCTTTATAATTCAGATCGTAAATCACATAGGCATACTTGAATCTATAAACTGTTGTTAGGATTACCTCATCCTTATCAATTATTCCTAACCTATCCAAATCTTCCACAGTTCTCTCTGCAATTTCTTTGTCACTCGCCCGGCTTACCCCATCCCCGTCTTTGTATGTTATCTCAGCCAGAACTGAAGACTTCCCTTGAGGAGCCCCATAAGGCGAATAGTTGGAGGGGAAGCTAACCCTGTGAGTTAAAACGTCCTTATCCGGAATGTAGAGCCATGAAAAGTCATTGAGTTTTGGCTTATCAACTCCTATTCCGACCGTTATTAGAGAGTTGAACTTCAAGTTATTTACTGCCTCGATAACTTCATTGGGCACGTCTTCTAGGGCTTTAATTAACTCTTGCAATGGAATTGTAGAAATTAGCTTATCAACTTCAAATTCTTGCTTCCCGTTCGAGATTATCCACTTCCCTTCTTCTTTTTTGATCTTTCTGACTTCAAAATTTGTAATTATGTTACCATTTATCGGCTTTTCAAAGGCTTTTGCCAGGCTCTGTATCCCACCGTATTTTGGATAATAGAAGTAGATCTGGTGAGTATAGCCTTCAGTTGGTATTCCAAGGGAGGACTTTATTATGTCCTCAACTGGTGGCTGGGGGATTCTATCGACCCAGACTGTGCTCATTTGATCTAGGGGGTACTTCCAAATCTTCTCGTTGTAGGGGATCAGATATTTTTCTGCAATTCCTTTACCAAATGTGTAGTAGAACCACTCTTTCATATTTCGTGGGGGGTTCAGTAGTCCCTTCTCTTTTGAGATTAGGTTCTGGACAAAGTAGTATAAGCACTCAAAATTGTCCCTCTTTGGCAAATCAGCTAAGCCGTTCTCGAAGGGATACTTTATGTAGTGTCCTTTATAAAGAATTTTAGTGTTTCTTCGGTTTCTAACAACGTTGTCTCCGAGCAGTGACACCATTAAATTGAGGATCCCTTTGTCCTTTGAAAATATTATGTGGGAACCGCCAATATCAAAGGTAAATCCATCTATTTGAATTGACTTTAACAATCCTGAAGTTTCTTGGTTCTTTTCGAGGATCATAAACTTATAGCTTTTTTGATTAAGAAAATATCCTAACGAAAGTCCTGTCAAACCACCGCCGAGGATCCCTATCTCTTCCTTCATCGAATATCCCTCACCTTTACAGCTTTAAATATGAAGGAAGATGAAAATAATTGGGGACGATACATTCTTTTAATGAGAGGATATATGGGCTGGAATCTTTTCCTTATAGTATACATCATGATCCCTATAGGCCTGTATAAGACTGCTCTGTCAGAGAAATCCTCTAAGATATCGAAGCCATAGGTACTTAGGAAATTTCTAAATCCTGAGTAGGTGTAGAACCGGATGTGAGGCCAGTTCCATTCGAAAAATTTCTCGTTTCTCCAATATCCCGCGTGATCCCGATATAGGTTCCCCCCAAACAGTATATGAATTCGAGACAGCAAACCGAAATGATTTGGAACGTCAACAATAAAAATTCCTTTGGGCTTTAATACCCTGTTAATCTCTTGTAATGTTTTATATGGCCTAACCAAGTGTTCTAAAACCTGGCTGCAGATAACTAGGTCAAAGGACTTGTCTTCAAATGGAAATCTTTCTTCAATATTAGCTTTAATAACGTTTATTCCCCTCTTCTTTGCCCTAGAAATTGCGACTTCGTTGATCTCTAACCCATAAACTTCATTCTTCTCGACTAACCATTCTATTTTTGATCCTGTGCCAACTCCAACATCTAGTATCCGCAGATTTTTAGGCTCCCCGATGATTTCTTTGAATAATCTCTGAGCTCCGTATCCTGTCTCCTCGTCTATATCTATCATCTTGAGGTAATCATTTTTGTAGTACTCCTCGATACTCTTCATACTATCCCATCTCCCTTCAGGGCTTTTTTGAATAATCTTTCTACATTATCAACAGTCTTATCCCAGGTGAACTGTCTTGCAGTTTTTGGACCTTCTTTTCTAAACTGTTCTCTTAAATCTTCATCTTCTAGCAATCGTAGTATAGCATCAGCCAATGCTTTAGGATCTTTTGGTGGAACAACTAGTGCATTTTTTTCATGGAATGCATAATCTTCTGTTCCGTATCTTGTAGTTACAACGGGGGCACCACACGCCATAGCTTCAAGCGGCGGGAGCGGGAAACTTTCGTACCAAGAAGGGGTTACAACGACGTCTGCGGAGGAGTACAACACGGCAAGCTCTTCGTCACTTGGTGATTGGACAAATGTGTAATTAACAGTGGGATGGGAGTACTTTGGCCTAGCTGGACCATATACTATAAATTCGATGTCTTTTCTGTGTTTAAAAACTATGGCCATAGCTTCAAGAAGTTCTGGGAATCCTTTCCATCTTCGATTTGAACCGTAAGCAACAACTCTTAATTTTTTCTTTTCTCCGTTAACTTCGCGAGGATAAAATATATTGTGGTCAATAGCAGGATTGAGTATGGGGGTTTCTACACCGTATCTCTCTCTGATGATATTGTGAAGCCATATGGAGTTTGATATCTTGTTTAGTGGTAAGTAATATGTGATCTCGGCCAACTTCTTTAGATAATGATCGTCAAAAAACAGGGTTTCATAATGTTGCATATGGTAGAATGGTATCCCTTTCCCACTTATGAAAACTGGATATGCCGTCAAACAATAGGTAGCGACGTTTATATCGCAATCGGGCATTCTTGCTGATAGTCTTTCTATCCCGTCGTATTGGGGCATGTGTAAGTTTGAAATCCTTCTTAGACCAAGTAGAAATAGTTTCCAAACTTTGTTCGGTCCAGTGTATATTAGATTAACCTTGGCGCTGATGGAAAATGGTATTTTTTTCACTTGTGGTTCATCCCCGAGAGTTGTTATAGAAATCTCATGGCCTCTTTCGGCTAGTCTATTTGCGATTTCAACTAATACTCGGTTCCCTCCGGTAGGGCCGATCCCGAACATGGTATAATTAATTCTCATATTTAGCCCTCCTTACCAAATTGTATTCCCCTTTACAGATTCTAATTGCATGAGTTGATGATTTTTTACCCACCCGGTTTCTTAACTCTTAAGATGTGATGTTAATCGGTGCATGTGGGCCTTGAGGACATTTCCGAAAATTCCCACCATTTTATCTTTGTTAAGGCGGTTTATATTTTTTTTGATACTGTCAGGATAAGCTGAGGGGTTATGTTTAAATCTGGTTATGACACCTCAGAAAAAGTGGTGGAGAAATATGAAGGCTGAAACCATTATTTACTGGTTGGTTTCAGCCTTAAAACCTTTTCGCAGGAATAAAATCCCAGTAGAGAAGAAAATTCAGGCGATAAACCTGTACTTACAGGGTTTGAGTTACAGACAAGTCGCCAGAATCCTCGGAATCAGTCACACAACCGTCTGGGAAGTGGTTCAAAAGTTCGGGGAGACTGTTTACCAGTTCAAGACTCTTGCAGTGAAGAAACAGCGGAATTTCATTGCAGTTGATGAGACTGTGGTGAAGATTAATGGGAAGAAGTGGTACCTCTGGGCGGCCATTGACATTGAGAGCCGGGAAGTGTTAACAGTCTGGATTACTCCTACCAGAAACCTGTGGATTGCCAAAAGGTTCATTGGGACTGTTTTAAACTCCTGTGAGGGGATACCGGTTTTTTGGTTGATAGGGCTGTCTGGTACCCGCCTGCGTTTAATGGTTTGGAATTGCCGTTTATTCACGTGACTTTTGGGCCCGGGAATTACGTTGAGCGTTGGTTTAGGACTGTTAAGGAGCGGATTAAGCGTTTCTGGAATAATTTCAGGGGTAAGGATTGGAGGAGGGTTCACAGGTTTATTTTCCTGTTTGCTTTCTGGTATAATTTTGTTAGGGTGCACTCCACGCTTGGTAGTCCTCCGGGCAATATTACCGAATGGTTTCAGGAGGTGATACCCCAGTTATCCTGACAGTATCTTCGCCGACTCGAACGTTATGTGCTATCACACTATTTGATATTGTAGTACCGAATCCTATAGTTGCGTGGGGATATTTGAGATTGTATATCACACTTCTCGCTATGAGGAAAATTGAGGTCAATAGTGATTTAAGGAGAGCCTCCACGTCTTACCATCAGACTCCTTATGAGTTTAAGTACTTCTTTTTCAATATGAGGACTAATCCCAAAGGCTTTTTTGGAATATATTATAACGTAGCTTGTTATGAATGCTTCGGTAAGTACAGTCGCAATTGCTGCACCTTCCGCTGAGAGCTGGGGGATGAGTACGAGGTTCAGAGCAACATTAATAAGGGCTCCGCTACCCGTGATTTTAGCAGAAATTTGTTGCTTATTAGATGCCTCCAAAAGTCGACCGTAAGGAGAACTTAAGTATACCGATACAGGAGCCCATATAAGTATCTTTAAAATCTTTGCACTTGGGAGATATTTGCTCCCAAATATGATTAAAGTAATGGAATTTGATAATGCTGTAACTGAAACACCTAGAAGGGCAGCAAGAGGTAGCATAAGTGTAAAGTATCCATTGAAAAGTTTATAAAATACTTTTTGATCACTTTTCCAATAATATGACATCGATGGATATATACTTATATTTAACAATGCTGGAACTGTAAGAGACAGCATTATTATCCTATATGCTGCATTATACCATCCTACGACTTCATCTCCTTTCATATAAGAAAGCATAACCGAATCAACCCAATAATAAATTGAAATAAATACTGCTGTTAGGGCAAATGGCCATGCTTCCCTCACAATGCTTTTCCAAAAATTTAAATCAGCCTCGATTTTGGGCTTCAAAAACTTCCAGGTGATTACAACTGTATGATACCCCAAAATGCACAAATTCACAATCAGGTAAATCATCGCAAAATATACCACGTCCAAGCCAAGTTTTATCACAGTTACTGCAAAAACTAAGTAAAGCATGCTCTGGAGGATCTGACCAAGGGACATGAACTCCATTCTCTCAAAAGCTTGATAAATATCACTGAATAGTTTATTTATCCCAGAAACAATAGTTGACAATGTTATTATGAGCACGACCATCTTTGTAATTTGTGGATATCCGGAGATATCTGCCACTATAAGAACAATCAGAAATGTTAGTGTCCCGAACAACAGCTTCAATACAAGTCCATTTGCAAGATATTTCTTAGCTAGGTTCTTATCCCTTGCAACTTCCCTGACGGTTAGAGGGTCAAGGCCGAAATTAGCAATAACTCCAAATATACCATTCAAGGCTAGAGCAAATGACAGAATACCATAATTCGCCGGGCCCAGATACCTTGCAGTGTACGTTATGTACAAAAAGCCAAGTAACAAGCTCGTTAGTTTAGCTACGAAGAGTACTGCCGTATTCTTTGCTATTCTCTTCCCGATATTCACGATTGGCTCTCACCTGAGAGTGTAATGTCATACTCATTTTTTAAGAATTATTGCGCTGTCTTATGATTCATTGTGTCAATATTAACTAAATAATAGCACTTGAAGAATTTCCGTTCTCTATAGAACGCCACCTCCCTTGGCAGGGCATTCTGGAAGCCTAGCATGGCAATAACAAGGGCTATATTTAAAACACTCAAGGCGAGGTTAAACACCCATCCTCCGCAGTGGAAAAGTGCCTCACTATTAGAGCCTTGCTCAAGAACCCGAAAAACATCGAAATAACCGTCCCGGCGAAGACAATCCCCGTCCCCCTGGCAATCTTCTGCACTGCTTGACTAGCTTCGCTCATGAGCGTCACTTTTACACAGTGGGTGAGGTATGCACTGTTCAAAGCGCGCTTGATGAGTCTTAATAAAAACAAATTAAGAGTGTACTGCATCGCTTTATCCAATTTGGGTATTAGAGATGCCCCTTCTCCATCAAATACTCTCTTAACGCATCACTCCATGGCCTCATCCAAATGCCGTGAGATTTTAGTTTTCCAACATTCAATGCTGAGAATTTTGGTCTCTTGGCTTTTGTTGGAAACTCGCTTGAAGTTATAGGGTTCAAATTGGCTTCCATGCCAGTTAGTTTAAATATCTCCTTTGCAAATTCATACCAGCTGCAAAAGCCGTCGTTAGTTACGTGATATATTCCATACGGCAACTTCTTCTCGAGTATCCTTTTAATGGCCAAAGCTGCGTCCTTTGTGTATGTGGGGGACATCACTATGTCATTAACAACATTTATCTCTTTGCCCGCTTTCCCAAGTTTTATCATTGTCTCAACGAAGTTTCCTCCTTTTCCACTGGCCCCTGCAACACCAAACAAGCTAGAAACCCTGATAATGTAGTGCTTGTCAGTTAGATATTTGGTTAAAAGTTCACCAGCGTACTTGCTAACTCCATAGACATTTATGGGGTCTGGCACGTCTTCTTCTGTATAGGGTTCTCCTTTGGTTCCGCTAAATACATAATCCGTGCTTATGTATATGTCTATTGCCTCTATCTCGCTGGATACAAGTGCAACGTTCCTAGCGCCAACGGAATTAACAAGAAATGTCTTTTCTGGGTTCTCTTCGCACTCATCTGTCTTATGATACGCGGCAGTGTTGATTATGACGTCCGGCTTCAATTCTTTCAAAATTTTCAGACTCTCAAAGTCTGTCACGTCTAAATCTTTGTGGGTTAAGGGAATAGCATCTTCTCCGAAAACCTTAACTAAATCACTTCCAAGCTGACCATTTGCACCGATTATTGCAACTTTCATCTGGATCACCTACCACTTAATTTTTGGAGATATAACCAAGAGAAATAAAAACCTCAAAATAGTTCCCCTTTTTCGATCAACTCTTTTAGAGTTGGCCACTTTTTGTCCTTTTCTGAGAGCATTGGCTCTTCTATCGGCCACTTAATTCCCACATCCGGGTCGTTCCATATCAGTCCGCCTTCGTGGTCAGGAGCGTAGATGTTGTCCACCTTGTAGGCTACTTCAGCCACATCACTCAGAACTACGAACCCGTGGGCAAAACCCCTTGGAATGTATAGCTGATACTTGTTGAACTCTGACAAGATGACACCAACGTACTTCCCGAAGGTCGGCGAGTCTTTTCTCAGATCAACGGCAACATCGTAGATGACGCCCCTAACGGCCCTCACTATCTTCGCCTGTGCGTAGGGCTCCCTCTGAAAGTGTAAACCTCTGAGAACGCCATACTTGGACTTTGAGTGGTTGTCTTGGATAAATTCCCCGGTTATTCCTGCTTTTTCAAAGTCGGACTTCTTGTAGGTCTCCATGAAAAAGCCCCTCTCGTCCTCAAAGACCTTGGGCTTTATTAGTATCACATCCGGAATTTCCAACCGTTTAAACTCGAAAGGCATTGACACCACCCCTATTTGTTCTTTTAATTTCATTTAAACATTTTTCTTTTTTCATTTATGGGTGATATGACCTCTTGATAGAATTTTCTAAGCATTCTCGTGTGCTCCTCTACCCACTCCCCGCTGACTTTTCTCCGTGCTACTCCCTCTTTCATGGCCTGTTCTGCGACGGCTCTGGCTTCTTTAGCGTAAACCTCGGGGTTTAAAGGGGAAGGAATTATATATTCTTCGTACAATTCATCATCTTCTACAACGTTTGCTATTGCCTTAGCTGCCTCGATTATCATTGTATCTGTTATAGTCTTTGCCATGACATCTAAAGCTCCCCTGAAAATTCCCGGGAACCCAAGGACGTTGTTAATCTGATTTGGAAAATCGCTCCTTCCAGTAGCGACGATTCTTGCCCCTGCATTCTTGGCTTCCTCGGGAAGTATCTCAGGCACTGGATTGGCCAGCGGGAAGACAATGGCATCGTCGTTCATCTTTGAAATCCACTCAGGTTGTATAATCCCCGGTCCAGGTTTTGTGAATGAAATCAAAACATCGGCCCCGTTTACGGCATTTTCGGGACCTCCCGTTATTCCATCACCATTCGTTTGGCTCAAAAGCCATCCCCTGTATGGAAACAGCTTTTCTAGATCCATGTCGCTTGTTAAAACCGCTGGCTTGCCATCAACGAGCTCGACAACCCGAACATTTCCGAGTTTTACTCCCGCTTTTGTTAGAATCCTGAGCACTGCAAAGCCCGCAGCACCGGCGCCAAAGAGAGCTATTGTAACTTCCTCAATTCTCTTTCCAACGACCTTTAAGGCGTTTAAAAGTCCTGCTAAAACAACGGCAGCTGTCCCCTGCTGGTCGTCGTGAAAAACCGGGATGTCTAGCTCCTCCCTGAGCCGGTCAAGAATGTAGAAACACTTAGGTGAAGCGATATCCTCAAGGTTTATGCCACCAAACGTTGGCGCTATCGCCTTGACGATCTCAATGAACTTGTCTGGGTCTTGTTCGTTCACCATTATCGGGAACGCGTCTACACCACCGAAATGCTTGAAGAGCAGTGCCTTGCCTTCCATGACGGGCAATCCCGCCAAAGCCCCAATGTTGCCCAAACCCAGAACTCTGCTTCCATCACTCACAACCGCAACAAGGTTGCCTTTGCTGGTGTACTCGTATACCCTCTCTGGCTCCTTGGAAATTCTTTTACACGGTTCCGCCACTCCGGGGGTGTATGCGAGACTCAGTTCATCTCTACTTTTCAGAAGGACTTTCGGGATGACCTCTATCTTACCATTCCCCGGAAAATTGTTCCTGTGAAAAGCTAAAGCCATTTCTCTAAGCTCGTCCATATTATTCACCAACTCTTAACTTTTCGACCCCAACGATTTCGGCTATTTGATTAAGCTCATCTACTACCTTCCTGTAAATGGGTATACCAAGTTTTAGTCTCGTTTCCTGTGTTAAGAAGCCTTTTTCACCATGAATCCATATCTTTTCAAAATCAGGATGCTTCTTGGAGCTCTTTATTTCTCTTATCATTTCGCTCATTCTTTCCTTGAATTCATCAAGGGGAAGGAATGCTTCGGTGTTTATTGCCATAAAGAAGTGGCCGACATCACTTCTTTTTTCGCTTGTATTCTTCACGTGTTTACTCCACGTTCCCCCACTGAGGATGCCTGCGAGAATGTCCACCATGAGGCTTAGACCATAACCTTTGTGTCCCGCGAAGAGCTCCCCAAAACCACCCAAGGGCAGTAAGGCACCTCCATTGAAGACTCTTTCGACGTCTGTTGTTATATTGCCCTCTGCGTCAATTGCCCAGCCTTCTGGAATTGGTTTCCCTTTCCTGCGATAAACCTCAAGCTTCCCAATTGGGACTACACTTGTGGCCATGTCGAGCAAAAACGGCTTATCTTTGGTCGGTACCGCCAGAGCGATGGGATTGGTTCCTATGAAGCGCTCTATCCCACTCGTCGGGGCGACTAATGGTCTTGAGTTTGTCATACTGATACCAATCATGTCTTCCTCCACGGCCATCAACGCATAGTACCCGGCTATGCCGTAGTGGTTGCTATTCCTAACTGCCACAATCCCGACACCACTTTCTTTGGCCTTCTCAATCGCCAGCTTCATTGCCCTATAACCAACAACCTGCCCCATTCCTTCGTCTCCGTCAATTAAAGCATAGGCTGGCCCTTCCTTAACAATCCTAATGTCCGGATGAAGGTTTATTCCCTCGTTTAGGATGCCATCAACGTAGCGCTTGAGCCTCTGAACCCCATGACTTTCAATTCCCCTCAAGTCAGCCATGACAAGATTATCTGCAACTATCTCTGCATCAGCATTAGGTACTCCAAGCTTTGTGAGAACTCTAACTATGAAGGAGAACAGTTCATCTTTCGGAACCCTTATATAATTTTCATCAATATTGCCTTTCTCAAACATGTCTCTCATCTCCCTTTGAAAGGATAAAAATAACGGAAAGAAACTACAGTATCACACCGTTCAATTCAACTTCTTTAACTATCCTGTGTGCTTCCAATAGGTACTTGTACCACTGGACAGTTCTAGTCTTTATGTCATCCCTAACCCTACCCTCTTCCAGTGCTTGGTATATCTCTTTTGCAGCGTCTTTGGGAGTGTATTTTGGTTTAAATCCAAGTACTTCCTTTATTTTTGAGAAGTCAACTCTGTAGGATCTTTTGTCGGGATCGCCATACCACTCGTACTGTAATTCCATACCAAGGGCCTCTGCCAGCATCTGTGCTAAGGGGAATATCTGATAGTTTTGCTCGTTGCTCCCCACGTTGAAGATTTGCCCATTAACAAGCTCATTGTCGGCTTCGAGAACCTTGATGAATGCCCTAGACGTGTCCTTAACATAAACAAACGGCCTCCACTGGGTTCCATCACGCATTATCCTGAGTTTTCCATCTTTCCAGAGGTACAACACCATGGCGTTTATTGCCAGATCAAAGCGCATTCTTGGCGAGAGTCCATACACGGTAGCCTGCCTCAGGAACGTCACACTGAACTCTCTGTCTCCCAAGGGCATTATATCTTGCTCCGCCAAAACTGCTGACTTTGCGTAAGTTGTAAGAGGATTTGTGGGAGAGTTCTCGTTTACAATCTCATCTTGGAATCCATAAACGCTGCAGGTTGATGCAAAAACATATTTCTCGGCTCCATGTTTTTTGGCCAGTTGCGCAACCCGTACCCTGCCTCTGTAGTTTATCTCTAGGGTCTTTTCAGGGTCAAGTTCACCAGAAGGGTCGTTGGATAATGCCGCTAGATCTATTACCGCGTCAATTCCCCTCATTAAGGAGGGATCGAACCATCTAATATCGTCCTTGACTAGTGTCAGTCTCGGATGTCCTTCAACCTCTTTTAGCGTTTCTTTACCAAAGAAAAATCTATCCAGCACCACGACGTCGAACCCTTCCTCCAAGAGCATGGGTACCATTACCGACCCAATATATCCGGCACCACCAGTGACTAACACCCTCATTTGCTTCACCTCATAAAACTACTTGTGATCTATCACCAAGTACTAGCTTTCTCCCAATTGGATGCTGGTTTGCCTCCACTATTTTGACCTCTTTCCCAATTAAACTTTCAACGATTCTTCCAGCGTTCCTGATCTCGCTTCCCTCCAGGACTATGGAGTCCTCGATTTCGGTGTTCTCAATGATGACGTCGTCCCCAATGCTGGTGTAGGGTCCAATGTAGGCGTTTTTGATCTTGCAGTTCTTCCCTATGATAACCGGCCCCTTGATAACAGTGTTCTCATCTATCTCGGTTCCTTCTTCGATTACAACCCTTCCGTGGATTCTCGCCTTTGTGTTAACCCCAATGTCGGTCTTTATGTCGTCGAGTATGAGCCTGTTGGCATCTAAGATGTCCTCCGGCTTCCCTGTGTCCTTCCACCAGCCGGTGACCTTTGTCCATCCAACCCGGTAGCCGTGGTCGATGAGCCACTGGATTGCATCCGTAATCTCAAGCTCGTTCCGCCATGACGGCTTTATGTTCTTCACCGCATCGTGGATAACCGGCTTGAAGAAGTATATGCCGACCAGTGCAAGGTTGCTCGGCGGAACTTTGGGCTTTTCAATGAGTCTCTTTATGGTCTTGCCGTCTTCGCTCAGCTCCGCGACACCGAACTGCTGAGGATTAGGAACCTCCTGTAGGAGTATGCTGGCATCAAAGTCGTTCTCTTCGAAGTACTTCTTGTGCTCCACTATTCCCTCGCGGAGAATGTTGTCCCCGAGGTACATTACGAAGTCCTCATCACCCAAAAAATCCCTCGCGATTAGAATGGCGTGAGCTAAGCCTTTTGGCTCCCCCTGGTAGATGAACTCAATGTTGGCGTCCCATTCCCTGCTTAAGACCGTCTTCTTAACCTGATCTGCGTTGGGACCGACTATTATTCCTATTTCGTGAACACCTGCTTCGATGACGTCCTCAATAGCGTAGAACAGCACGGGCTTGTTGGCAACTGGGATTAGCTGCTTCTGCTGGGAGTACGTTAGGGGCCTCAATCTTGTTCCATGGCCGCCAGATAGTATTAGGGCTTTCATATTAAACACCTCCTCAATATAATTCTCGGTACTCAATAAGATTTTCGTTGTTTCTGAGGTCAATTATCCCTATAATCCCCCTCAATCCCCTCTCTGTATCTTCGCGTGCCCTCCGACGAGGCTCTTCTTCAGCTCGAGGTTCCTTATTTCACACTTCTCGTCTATTATCGAGCGCCATATCGTTGCGCCCTTGAGTACGGTGCCGTTGAATACTATAGAGTCGCTCACGTCGGAGTTCTCTATGGTGCAGTTCTCCCCGATGTAAGCGTAGGGTCCGATTATTGATCGCCCCAGTATCTTCGTTCCCCTCTTTATGACCACCGGTGGGATTATCTTGGAGTAGGGGCTTATCTGAATCTCCTCGATGTGGCTCTCCTTCAGGAGCGTCTTGAGGGCCTCGAGGTAGCTGTCCGCCGAGCCTATGTCATACCAGTAGTCGTCGAAGCGGTAGGCGTAGACCTCAACACCCCTCTCGAGGAGCCACTCTATGAAATAGCCCGGGGAATCCCTGTTGCCCTCCCTCAGGTAGTCATCTATCATCGCGATGACTTCCCTGGGAAGGGCGTAGACGCCCGTGCTTATGAGGGTTGACCTCGGCCGGGCTGGCTTCTCCTGGAAGTCAACCACCCTATCCCCCTCGAGTACCACCACGCCGTACCTCTTTGCAAGCTCGAAGTCACCCACATCGTAGACCGCTATCAGCGGCTTCCCCTCGTATCTCCTGAGAAATTCCTCGAGGGAGAAGGAGAAGAGGTTATCACCAGCAACTATGAGGTAGTCATCGAGACCGAGTTTCGAAACCGCGTAGCTAATCGCCCCTATAGTTCCCAGCTTCTCCTCCTCGCGGAGGGTCTCCTCCACTATGAGCTCCACACCGTTTCTCTCCGCCCAATCCATGAAGTGCCCCTCAAAGAACTTGTTGGTGGAGACGTAGACCTCCCCGAGGTCGCGTGCCTTCTCAAGGATGTAATCGATGATGTACTTCTCCCCCACCGGAAGCAGGGGCTTGGGTTTACCCTTGGTTATGGGCCAGAGCCTTGTGGCGTAGCCGCCGGCCATTATTAAGACCTTCATCTACCTCACCTCACGAAGAATTTTACGGATGTGAGCTAAAAACTTCTCAATATCAGTTATGCTCTCAGTTATGATTCTGTATATCATCCGATTATCAACGTCCCAGTATATATGGACGAGCCGGTTCCTAAAACGAGCCATCAGGATAAGACGGTGCGCCAGTTCGCTATCTACGATACCATTCTCCTGGAGAACCCTAAAGGAGTCTGCATAATCTCTCGGAAGTCTTAATTTGTTTTTTGATATCAGGTGATACGCAATATCTATGCACGCCTCGATGGCGACCAGCAGGTTGTATTTGGCGCTCGAGATGTAGTGTTTGTTTCTTAGAAACTCCTCTTCATCAAGCTCCGCAAGTTCGTGGATTGTGAGAAGGGCATTCTCAGCCTCTGCCATCAGCCTTGTTATTCTCTCCTCCTCATATTCCAAGGGCCTCCCTCCTGTAGAGTTCGAGATAGTAGGCGTAATCGTGGTACTCCCCCATGGTCTCCTCCTCGAACCTGCATCTTGCCTTCTCGTCCTTCGAGAACAGCAGTTCCCCTCCAATGGCTCTGAACCTGAAGGTAACGGGAGCGTTGTTTAGAACCCTAACGTCTATCGGGTACCCTGTGAGCTTGGTGAGCTCATCCTCAAGCTCCATTTCGTAGAACGTATTCGGTTTCTCTTTCACGTAAACGGCTATATCAATATCCCTGAACGGTCCATTTTCAATGAAGGAGCCATGGACGTAAGCAAATAGAATCTCGTCTCTCCTCGAAAGAGACTGCCGGATCATCGACTTTATCTTCTCCCTCTCTTTGGGAGGAAGCTCGTAAATCCGCATCATGACTCTAAATCCACAACCCAGGTAAAAAAGCTTTCCCCCAAAGCTTAAGAACTTGAATTCAATAAATACCGCGGGGATGATGGGGATGAAGGCTCTAGTTACAGGCGGTGCTGGGTTCATAGGTTCTCACCTGGTTGACAGGCTGATGGAGAAAGGAAACGAGGTCCGCGTTCTCGACGACCTGAGCGCCGGGAGCATGGACAACATAAAGCGCTGGCTTGATAACGAGCGCTTCGAGTTCATCAGGGGCGACATGAGGGATGTTGGAGTTGTCAAAGATGCCGTTGAGGGCGTTGATGTCGTCTTCCACCTCGCCGCCAACCCTGAGGTGAGGATCGGCTCCCAGAGTCCCGAGATTCTTTACGAGACGAACGTGCTCATAACCTACAATCTCCTCGAGGCGATAAAAGATTCTAACGTTGAATACCTCGTCTTCACGAGCTCCTCAACGGTGTACGGCGACGCGAGCGTTATCCCTACTCCAGAGAACTACGCCCCCCTCGAGCCGATAAGCGTCTACGGAGGGGCCAAGTTAGCGGCCGAGGCCCTGATCAGCGGCTACGCCCACACCTTCAGGTTCAGGGCTCTAATCTTCCGCCTCGCGAACATAATAGGCGAGCGCTCAAACCACGGGGTAATATACGACTTCATCAACAAGCTGAGGAAGAATCCGGACGAGCTGGAAATCCTCGGCGATGGAACTCAGAGGAAGAGCTACCTCCACGTGAGCGATACGGTTGAAGGAATGTTCCACATCTTCGAGCACTTCAAGGGAGAGGACAAAACCGTTGACTTCTACAACCTCGGCAACGACGACTGGATAACGGTTAAGGAGATAGCCGAGATAGTGAGCGAGGGGATGGGGCTCAAGCCAAGGTTCCGCTTCACCGGAGGCGTTGACGGCGGCCGCGGCTGGAGGGGCGACGTTAAGCTCATGCGCCTCAGCATAGAGAAGGCGAAAACAACCGGCTGGAAGCAGGAGATGAGCAGCTACGAGGCCGTTAGAAGAACTGTTAGAGAGCTTTTGGAGACGATGTGATACCCGGAGGAAGGAGTGCTCCCGTCTCACAATTTCTTTTTTCTTGAAGGGGTTTTTGGTTTTCCCTTTCATTTCCGGCCACACTTGCCTCCGAAGTCCATTCTAAGGAAAAAAATAGAACAAGGCACGGATTAAATTGGCGGGCCTAAAAAGAAGTAGGGATCAGTATTTGGTGGGAGAAAGGTTATGCAAGGAATTTCTAATTAGGATCTCACCTTAACTACGTCGTGGTTCTCTCCAGTATTTCCCATAGTACCTTTATCCGGGGGTGCTTTTTCTTAAGCTTTTCCATCAGGCGTTCATACTCCTCGGCATCCGCTTTTTTAACGAGCTTCAGAAGCTCCGCCGCAAATTCATATGCTGCGCGGTTTTTCTTGGCAACCTCAAACTCCACGAGCTTCTCGATGCTCGGGAGTATGAGCATCAGCTCGTCTTCGATGAGCATGATTGCATTCAAGATTGTCCGTCGGGGCAGGGGGCCCTTCATGTACCTCTCGACGGCCTCAGGGAATAGCTCAATGATTCTTTCCCCGAGACCCAACTCAACCGCGCATAAAAACGCCACGTCCGGGCTTTCTTTATTCAATATCTCCTCAAAGACCTCAAATCTACCCGTGGCCTTTATTGCCTCACAAACATAGCTCGTGAGGTATCCAACGCCATCACTCGCCCTGTAGATGTCTATCACCTTTTCGTACTCCTTCCTTTTGCCAAGGTACTCTATAAGCAAACGGTGTTCCCGGTACTTCATTCCGAGCTCCTCCGCACGTTCCGGATTCACTTCGAGGAGAAGACCTACCTTCTCCCGCGGGCTTAAGTCTGAGCTTAATATCACCATTTCAGCCTTTTCTTTCTCTCCAATCTTTGCGAGCAACGGCGCTCTTAGCTCAACACGGATGTCCTCTGAGTTTAAAATATCCTCCCTAAAGACCCCCGCATTTCTCAGCAGTACTCCATAGGCGTATCTATAGACATCATCCGGAACATCCGAAGGCTCAAGGAGTCCTAAAAACCTGTCAAAATCTTCCTACTGATGTCCTTTTCTATAATTTCAAACAGGGGGCGCAAGACAACGTCGCCATAGTAAAAATCCCGATAATCATCGTAAAACCCACCGAAGTCGTAGTAGTGCTCGCGTATGTACTCAACCAGGTTCCAGGCTTCATCCTTTGAAAGACCACCCCTCCTGATTATCCTGCCCACTTCAACCGCGTCTTCATAGGAGAGGTACCCCTTAAAATAAGAGAAGATGTCTACCTCTCTTTTTATTTCGGACAGGAGCTCCGGATTGCTTTTCAGGAGTTCCTTTAAAATTTCCAGAATTTTCTCTTTGCTCTTCTCTTTCAGGGATTCGAGGAAAGCATCACCGTCGAGAAATTCCCCATTTGAGTACGCAAGAAATGCCGCCACACCATGTTTACAGTTCACCCCATAAGGGCATGTGCAAAGTGAGCTGAGCGCATTAAGATCAAACTCAACCTAGTACGTCTTGTTCCCCCTAACCCGGGCATAAACCACATCTCCAATTTTTATAGCGCTTAAAACCCTTCCTTCTCTGTAGTATTTCTCCCCTCTTGAAAATATCTTGTCCCCAAAAACCCTTCTCACTTCTTCCGTGTCCATTTTTAATACCCAAAAAGTGAGACTGAAGAGGAGTATAAAAATTTTACAGGGAAATAACTGGACAACGTCCCTTTGACAATATCACAGAGGTTCCTATCCCCATTGCTCTTAACACATCTTCTGGCGTAACACACTCTATGATCCAACACTTATCCCAACAGTCTTCCCACCCATCCGCGAAATCTTTATATATCCGGAAGGTTGCGTAATTACATGTCATTAAATATCATTAAATTCCGGAGGTGTTTGAAATGGCAGATGAGAAGAAGTACACGACCGTTTCCATACCAAAGCCCCTCTACGACAAGATAAAGGCCAGGATAGAGGGCACAGGCTTCACCTCGGTTTCCGACTACGTGACCTACGTCCTCCGCGAGGTTCTTGCGAGCCTCGAAGAGGAGGAGAAGGAGGAAGTCTTCAGCGAGGAGGAGGAAGAGAAGGTCAAGGAGCGCCTCAGGGCCCTCGGTTACCTCGACTGAGCAATTCTCCCTTTTCCTTTGAGGTGATACCATGGTTTCCAAACCCCACGGCGGCAAGCTTGTCAGGAGGATCGTCGCAGACAGAACCCGCGAGAGAATTCTGAGCGAGCAGAAAGAATACCCGCGCGTTGAGATAGACCACGGCCGTGCGATAGACCTTGAGAATATCGCCCACGGCGTTTACTCCCCGCTCAAGGGCTTCCTCACGAGCGACGACTTCGGGGGCGTCCTCGACCACATGCGCCTTAGCGACGACACCCCCTGGACCATCCCCATAGTCCTCGACGTCGAAAAGCCCAACTTCGATGAGGGGGACGCGATACTCCTCTACCACGACAGCCTTCCAATAGCCAGGATGCACGTCGAGGAGATATACACCTACGACAAGCGGGAGTTCGCCGTCAAGGTCTTCAAGACCGACGACCCCGCCCACCCCGGCGTCGCTAAAGTTATGAGCATGGGCAACCACCTCGTCGGCGGCGAGATAGAGCTCCTCAACGAGCTGCCGAATCCATTCGCGAAGTACACACTCAGGCCTGTCGAGACCAGGGTTCTCTTCAAGGAACTCGGCTGGAGGAGTGTAGTTGCCTTCCAGACCAGAAACGCCCCCCACGTCGGGCATGAATATGTGCAGAAGGCGGCACTCACCTTCGTCGACGGTCTCTTCATCAACCCGGTCCTCGGAAAGAAGAAGAAGGGCGACTACAAGGACGAGGTCATAATCAAGGCCTATGAAGCTCTCTTCAAGCACTACTATCCAAAGGACGCCGCGACCCTCGCTACCGTCCGCTACGAGATGAGATACGCCGGTCCCAGGGAGGCCATCCACCACGCGATCATGAGGAAGAACATGGGCGCGACCCACTTCATAGTCGGAAGGGACCACGCCGGTGTCGGCGACTACTACGGGCCCTACGAGGCCTGGGAGACCTTCGAGAACTTCCCCGACCTCGGCATAACCCCGATGTTCATCAGGGAGGCCTTCTACTGCAGGAAGTGCGGTGGGATGGTTAACGCCAAAATATGCCCGCACGACAAAGAGTTCCACGTCCACATAAGCGGCACCAAACTCAGGAAGATGATAATGGCCGGAGAGCAGCCGCCCGAGTACATGATGAGGCCGGAGGTCTTCGAGGTCATAAGGAGCTTTGAGAACCCGTTTGTGGAATGAGGGTTTCTTTGTTTATTACCCTATTTGCCGGTGAAGAGAATGGGGAACGCAGAAATCGGCATAGCGGATGTGGTTGAAAAGTTCAGTAGAAAGGTCAAAAGTGATGCCTTGAAGAAATTTATAGACGAGAGATCACGATTACCTCAGGCGGGGGAGAATCCTATGCACCTCATAATCCACCACTGGGACACGGACGGGGTGACCTCAGCGGCCCTTCTGGTGAGGGCGCTTAACCTGGAGGGGTTCACCAACCTAACCGCCCCCATCGGCGAGTTCCGCTTCGACGAAAGGATATGGGGTGCGATTGAGAAAGCAGAGAGGCTCTACGTCCTCGACTTCAACGTTCCCCACGAGGTCGAGAGGGTCAAAGTACCGACGCTCTTCATCGACCACCACACCCAGCCGAAGATCAACAACCCGTTCGTGGAGCAGGTCAACCCCTCGCTGGACGGCGAATATTATCCCTCGAATTCTCTCGTCCTCTCGGAGCACTTCGGAATATGGAACGCCTGGAGTGCCCTTGGGGTCGTCGGTGACATCGGCGAGAAGGCCTTTGAGATTGAAGCCGTTGACAAACTCCTCCGGAAGGCAAACCTCTCGCGGGCGGAAGCCTTAAGGCTGGTTGAACTAATTGACTCCAACTACATCGCGATGGAGAGGGAAGCCGTTGAGGAAGCCGTTAGGGTTCTCCTCGAAAACGACGTTAGGGTTCTCCTCGAAAACGAGCCGTGGGTCAGGAAGGCAGAAGCCATAAGGGAAGCTATAGAGAGTGCCGTTTCGAGCGTTGAAGATAGGAACGGCTTCGCCTTCGTTGAATTCGAGAGCCCGTTCAACATAATATCCAAGGTCGCGAGAAAGCTTGTCTGGGAGAGTGGCTACCGCGGTGCCGTTGTCTTAAACAAGAACTTCCACGGGAAGGCCCAGGTCTACTTCCGCGTCTCACGTGAAGAGGCGGAAAGGATAGATATGGGCGAGGTCATAGCCCGCCTTAGGGAGGTGGGCACAAACACAGGCGGCAAGCGGGAGGTGCTGGGCTGCATATGCGAGAGGGATAAAATCGGAGACGTTCTCACAATCATCAACGAATACCTGAGGTGAGAGTTATGGAGTTTGAAAAGAAAGTTAGGGATGGGATGGACGAAACCAAGAAGGTCTTCGTCATAGGCCTCGATTCGGCCCCACCTGAACTCCTGTTCAACCGCTTCATCGACGACATGCCCAACGTCAAGAAACTCCTCGAGAAGTCCGTTCACGGCCCGATGCAGACCGGGATTCCGGCGATAACCATCCCGATGTGGATGGTGATGGTCACCGGAAAGACGCCGGGCGAGCTCGGGCTCTACGGCTTCAGGCACAGGACTGGCTACTCCTATACGGACTACTGGATAGCCCACAGCAGGAAGGTGAAGGAGCCAACAGTGTGGGACTACCTCGGTGAGCGCGGGAAGGAGTCGATAATAGTCGGTGTTCCGCCGACCTACCCGCCGAAGCCGATACGGGGCCACCTCGTGGGCTGCTTCATAACGCCCGATGCCAGCGTCGACTACACCTACCCCAAGGAGCTGAAGGGGGAGATAGAGCGCCTGGTCGGGGAGTACATCTTCGACGTCCCCTTCAGGAGAGAAGCCAAGGACGAGGTCAGGGACGGCATATGGGAGATGACGGAGAAGAGGTTCGAGGTGATAAGGTACCTCCTCCAGGAGAAGGAGTGGGACTACTTCCACTTCGTCGAGATAGGCTTGGATAGGCTCCACCACGCCTTCTGGCGTTACTTCGATGAAAACCACCACCTCTACCCGGGCAAGGGGAACAAGTACGAGAACGTCATCCCCGACTACTACAAGCTCCTCGACAGGGAGATAGGAAAAACGTTAGAGCTCATAGACCTCGACGAGACGGCCGTTTTCATAGTCTCCGACCACGGCATAAAGGCGATGCACGGCAACTTCGCGGTCAACCAGTGGCTGGCCGAGGAGGGCCTCCTCAAGGTCAGGAACCCGGAGGTTCTCCACGACGGAAAGACCAAGCGCTTCGAGAGCCTCGACGTTGACTGGAAGGAAACCACCGCCTGGGGCTGGGGCGGCTACTACTCGCGCGTCTTTCTGAACGTCCTCGGAAGGGAGAAGGAAGGAAAGGTGCCGCTCTCGAAGTTCGACAAAGTAAAGGACGAGGTGGCGGAGCAGATAAAGGCAATCCGCGGGCCGAACGGCGAGAAGTGGGACACGAAAGTCTTCTATCCCGAGGACATCTACCCGGTAGCGAAGGGAAGCAAGCCTGACATAATGGTTTACTTCGATAACCTCAACTGGCGCGCCGCTGGAACAGTCGGCCACCCGAGCAACTACCTGCCCGAGAACGACACGGGGCCCGACGATGCCAACCACTCCGAGTTCGGAGTGTTCTCGATGTACTTACCTGGCTTCGACGAGAGCAAGGCAACGCAGCTGACCATCTATGACTTCGCACCTACAGTACTGCGACTCTTCGGGATAGAGGAGCCTCTGAGGGAGATGCACGGGAGGAGCATCCTGCCCCGGTGATGGCTTTGGCGATTAAATACATCCCCCACGCCCTGGAGAGGATGAGGGAAAGAGGGATAAGAAGAGAACTAATCGAAGAGGCCATTGAATCACCAGACAGTGTAACGGAAGGATATCTAGGAAGGAAAGTAGCTCAGAAGAGGTTAAACGGAAAAGTAATCCGCGTAATCTATGAGGAAGAGGATGAGGATGTGGTTGTCGTTACCGCGTATGTAACATCGAAGGTGAGAAAATATGGGGGTGTAAACAAATGAGGATATCCTATGACCCCAAACACGATGTCATGTACATAAAGTTCTCGGACGCAAAGATAGTTGAGACGGTAGAGGTCGAAGAGGGCCTATTGATTGACTACGGAGAGAACGGCGAGATAATCGGCATAGAGATAATAAACGCATCCCTAAGGACTCATTCAAGCCCTCTTAGCGAGATAACAGTTAGGATCGAAGAAGTAGCATCTCACTGAGTCACTCACTGGAGGGAGCTGAAATGACAGGACACAAAAACCTCGAAAAGGGATTCACAATCTGGCTCACCGGGCCCAGCGGGGCCGGAAAGACGACTCTGGCCGTTAAGCTTGCCAGAAAGCTCAGGGAGATGGGCTACCGAGTCGAGATACTCGACGGTGACACGATAAGGAAGACCCTCTACCCGGAGCTCGGCTTCTCTAAGGAAGCGAGGGAGATGCACAACAGGGTTGTAATCCACATGGCAAAGCTCCTCAGCAGGAACGGTGTCATAGCGATAGTCTCGCTGATCTCCCCCTACAAGGCAGTTAGAGAGTACGCCAGGAAGGAGATAGGCGACTTCATCGAGGTCTACGTCTACGCTCCCTTGGAGGTTAGAATACAGCGCGACCCCAAGGGGCTCTACGCGAAGGCCCTCAGGGGGGAGATAAAAGGATTGACGGGCTACGATGGGGTGTACGAAGAGCCCGAGAACCCCGAGGTAAAGGTGGACTCTTCAGAGATGACACCTGAGGAAGAGGTCGAGGCCGTGATTCAGAAGGCCCGCGAGATGGGATACCTACCGTGAGGGATTTCCATGGATCCCGTTTTTATCTTTCTTGGATTTTTTAGTGGGCTTCCTCGTCGGCCTCACTGGTATCGGCGGAGGCGCTTTAATGACGCCCTCCCTCATATTCCTCGGCGTCGAGCCGCTGACAGCGGTCGGAACCGACCTCCTCTACGCAACAGTAACGAGGGTCTTCGGCGTGTTCTTCCACCAGAGGAAGGCCAGGATACGGTACGACATAGCGCTGAGGCTCTTCGCGGGAAGCGTTCCGGCGGTGGTTCTTGGGGGAATAATCCTCCGCGAAATCGAGAGGGAAGTTCTCAACGATCACCTGACTTTACTGCTTGGAGTCATCCTCATCACGAGCGCAGTCCTGAGCCTCCTGAAAGGGGAGATCCACCTTCCAATTAAGCCAAAGTGGGCATACGTTTACCTCCTCGGCTTCGTGGTTGGCCTGACCGTCCAGTTCACCTCCGTCGGGGCGGGTGTGATAGTGAGTTTCACGCTGATGAACGTGGCCAGAATTGACCCGCGGGACGTCGTGGGGGTGACGATAGTCTATGGGCTGGCCCTCTCCGCCTTCAGCTTCCTGAACTACGCGAGCGTTGGGGGCGTGGACTACCGGCTGGCCCTCCTTCTAGTTAGTGGAACGCTTCCAGGAGTTTATTTAGGCACACACGTTAGCTCTAGTATGGGTGGGGAGAAGCTGGAGAAAATTATCAATATGATAATCATGATTATCGGAGGGTTGTTGCTTGTTCAGACGTTATAGAGTTCATAAGAAGGTTAAAATTATCTTGATAAAACAACGGAGAGGTGAAGCAGTAAATTCACCAACTAAGGTGCGATTTATCTCTCTAGTGTTCACTCATTTAGCCAGTAAGGTTCACTAAAAATAGTTTGATGCGGCGGTTGAATTCCCACCAAACACATTTTATGCATTATTAACCCTCGCAAATGTCGGATCAACACATCGGGAGTGTAAGGAATATACCAGAAAAATTTTAGTTCTGAAGAAAGACTTATATTCATAAATGCGTGGGACGAATGGGGAGAAGAGGGTTATTTAGGGCTAGATAGAAAGTTCGGATATGCCCACCTAATTCAGCACATGAAGCCTTTATTGGGGAATAGGCTATCGAATGCACAACGATTAGAAGGTAGGATTAGTAGTTATAAGACATTTTAGAGCAAAATCACAAATAAGGAAGGATGTGAATGAAGATGCTTGCCCCTAAAGTCTCAATAATAATCCTAAATTGGAACGGCTGGAGAGACACGATAGAGTGCCTAGAGTCATTGTACCGTATTGATTATCCTAACTATGATGTTATTGTCGTGGATAATGGGTCTACAGATGATTCTACTCAAAAGATAAAGCAATATGCAGAAGGCAAAATACAAGTCAACTCAAAGTTCTTTGAATACACTCCAGGAAACAAACCAATCAAGGTATTCGAGATTACTGAAGAGGAAGCCAAGCATGGGAAGTTTAATCGTTTACTCTACGAGAAATTTGATCCCGACAGGAGGATGATTTTAATAAAAAGTAAGAGAAATCAGGGATTCACTGGGGGTAACAATATTGGTATAAAGTTTGCGCTGAGTATTCTGGCTTCTAAGTATGTTTTACTCCTGAATAATGATATTGTAGTTGATAGAAGTTTTTTAAAAGACTTAGTGAACTTAGCCAGAAAAGACAAGACGGTTGGAATAGTGGGTTCTCTGGTAAGATTTTACAACAGCCAGGAGGTACAATCAGCGGGCATCAAACTTAATTTGAAATCTGGTAGAATCTATCATCTAAAAACTTACAATGAACGTGAACAATCCCTTGATTGTGTTATGGGATGCTCTATGTTAATTTCGAAGGACGCACTTTTGGGATCAGGACTATTCGATAATGTGTTTTTTGCGTACACTGAAGAAATAGATCTATGTCTCAGAGTTAAATCTAACGGATATTTAATTAATTTATCTCCTACTTCTGTGGTTTTTCACAAACACAGAGGGAGTACAGGATACAAGATAAATGGATTTATATTATTTCACAGATCTAGGAATTACCTGCTCATGATATATAAATTGTTTAGAAGTAAATGGGTACTCTTAACTACCCCCTATTTACTTAATATAATTGGCGAGGCAATACTATGGTCATTCACTCAGAAAGACATTTCATTATTGATTTCAACCATAAATGGGATTAGTAGTGCATTAAAGTTAATTATTAAGGGATATCCCAATGAAATGGGCGACTTTTATAAGAGTTAAGAGATATAACGTTCTTCTAACCCATTCTTCGAAGCCTAATCTTCCGTGTCTGGTCTTTTATCTTTTGAATTTCGTAGTGGTGTCTCAACATCCTTGCCGTCTGACTCTCCGTGTACAAATGGCTAAACAAAGCAGAATAAAGGTTAAAATACTGCTCATAATATTTTTCAAGACTTAATTCCTTCGTTCTATGCCAATCATAAAGATTAGCTTCCTTCTCCACGTATGCTCCATTTCTGTCTTTTTCAAGTATTACTTTAAGTTTATATCGGTCATTTCTAACTGTGAAAATTGTTCTTGAATGAGAGAATCCTGGGGACCTATCCAGAAGACCATGCAACTCCCATGCTTCTGAATAAAGGTTACGGTGAGTATATTTTTCAGGAATATTCGTGTTGGTTATAAGAGGTTTCAAGGATAATCCCCTCCCGCTGAACCATACTTTATTCTTTATGCCAAGTAAATCAAGGAGTGTTGGCATCAGGTCTATAGTGCTAACGGGACATTCAACATTTTTAGGTACTATTTCTTCAGTTAGTTTTTCTAAATTGTAAAATATTAGTGGAACATGGAGCAAATTATCAGAACTCGACTCGGGATCGTGACCAAAATAAGGAGAATTCTCCATAAATTCCTCTCCATGGTCAGCAGTGATAATCACGATTGTATCATCTGTTCTACCCGCTTTTTCAAGAAACTTGAATACGTCAGATATCAAGATATCAGTAGTTTTTAAGGATTCGATATATAGTTCCCTCAGTTGGCTTATGTGCCGTTTTAAGTTGAAATTTGATAGTCCTATGTAGTTTAGCTGATCGACTTCCTTCTCAGAAAAAACATCTGTATTGGGAGGCAAATACGGAAGATGGTTAACGATAGTGTGGATCCAAAGAAACTGAGGAGGTTTGAATTTAGAAGTTATGAACTCTTCAATCTGTGCCTTAAAAGCCTGATGGAGCTTTCTACGCTCCGTATATCTTTGGGTAGTATCGAAAAATCTTAAATTAAAAAATCTGTACATGCTGTACAGATTTTTCGAGAGTTTATAAACAAGATTATATTTACGTAACTTGGAACGTTTAAATGTGATATCTTGTTTTTGTAAGGTGTTCCCCTTTTTTTTCTGTTTTAGGAGAAATACATCCGTACGGTTCCGATCATTTTTTTCTGGAGACAACTTCAGAAAATGTTCTTGGTAGTCAAGACCTCGGCCATATCCATAGTATGGAGTGAGAAGTGCATTTGATTCATTAATAAGAGCGGTATTATAACCAAAACGTTTTAAGAGGGAATACATCGTTGGGACTTGTGGGGGCAATCCTACTCCAAAATGGTAGGGATAAACACCCCCAATTATAGCAGGAAACGCAAAGAACGTGTTTGGGCCGACACTAAATGCATTCTTAAATACGACGCTTTCGTTTACTACCTTTTTAAAGAATGGCAATAGATTGATATTTTCCAAGGCCAGATTGAAATTGAATGCATCAAGTGTCAACAATACTATGTTTGGGAACTCAGTATCCATTCTTAGTCACCCCGAGAGATTTAACCACTTCTAGCAGTTTTTTTGAATTTATGTCATAACTATAATGTAGCTTAAAACTTCTGTTACCCCAAATTCCGACTTTTAATGCACATTTTTTATTAAATGCAAGCGCATTAACGCTACGAATGATCTCATCAGGCTCAAACACAAAGATCTCTTTTCCCGAAGTAACATAACACAAACCGATTAGTCCCTTTGGAGTTGTAATCACGGGTTTAGAAAAGTGCATTGGTTCAAGAATTTTGTTATGCGGACCAAGTGTTGGAATGCGGACTGGGACTAAGAATGCATCAACAGAGGCAAGAACTTTGAAATATTCTTCCGATGGTAGATATCCCGTGAATACCAGTTTCTTATGGATCCTCTTTTTGGATACTTTACCAATAATGATGAATTTTATCACATCAATAAATTTATCAAGATGGGAATATAAAAACTCCAAAGCCCAAAGATTTTGAGGGGCATCGAAAGGCCCTATCATTCCAATTTTAAAGTACTTCCTATATGCTCTCGAAGGCCCTATGTTTCGCTCAAGTTTTAACTCTTTTAACTCCAAATACTTTTCATCAAGGAACAGCGATATCAAAAAGGTCCTCGAATTGCGCCGCCTATAGAATTTCCGGATGTTGGGAGCTAATGCAATAACTATATCGGCACGAGATATTACAAAGTTCTCAATATATCCCAAAAATCTGATCTTGAAATTAGATTTCTCATAAATACGATATTCCTCAGATAATATTGAATGAGCTTCAAAAATTATATGATATCCAAATATTTTCGAGAATGTATAGTAAACAAAAAAACCAAACCAGTCATTTGAACAGTAAACTACCTCTATTTTCTTCCTAAATTTTAGTATTTTATATGCACTCATGAGCCACCAAATCACTAAGAAAAAAAGAGATATTTCTAATAAAGGCCTCACTTTACCAAAACGTGAAAAGTCAACAATTTCAATCTTGTAATCTCTAGATAAAACCGAACTAACTCTCTTTGCCCGTACAGAGGTCCCTTCCATTCTTGACATGTCAGCAGGTACGGAGAGAACTATTCTCATGACTCACAACCTAATCTCTAGGATATGACAAAAATATATAAACTTAATCCTCCTAGAGGAATCCGAGTGGTGGTTGGCAAGATATGAATGATTATCCACTAATTTCACTTATACTCGCAACAAAGGGAAGAGACAAGGAAGTGGAAGAATTTTTGGACTCTTTACTGACTCAAACATACAAAAATTTTGAAATCATAATAGTTGACCAAAATCCAGATAACAGGATAGAAAAAATTATACAAAAAGGCAAATATGAAGATCTAAAAATATTGCACCTCAGATCAAGCCCAGGACTTTCTAAGGCAAGAAACACTGGGCTCAGACATACCTCAGGGGATATTGTGGGGTTTCCTGACGATGACTGTAGGTACCCCCCTACCCTGCTAGAGCACGTGGTAACTTTCTTTTTAAATCATCCAGAATTTGGGGGGGTGTCTGGGAAAATTAGAAATCAATCAGGACAAAGCCCAATTGGACATTTAGACAAAAAAAGTGGCAGGATTACACTGTACAATGTATGGAAACGTGGTGTATCAACTGCAATATTTCTACGAAGAGAAGTTGTTCTGAAAGTTGGATATTTTGATGAAGATCTCGGAGTTGGTGCGAAAACAAAATGGCAATCTGGCGAAGAGACGGACTACCTAATTAGAGCAATAAAAAAAGGCTTTAATCTTTATTATGATCCAGGTATTGAAGTTTACCATCCATTACCCTTTTATAAATCAATTTCCTCCCAAAGGGCCTATGGGTATGGGGGAGGAATGGGAAGAGTATTATATAAACATAAATTTCCACTATGGTTTGTGTTTCTGTCAATTTTAAATGGTGTATTTGGGATAATCTTGGGAATCATACTGCTTAATATGCCAATGATCAAATTTTACATCTACAACACAAAAGGTCGACTTTTAGAGTACCTCAGTAATCTCGGGGATTCTCCTGCTACTTCAGGGTAAAAAAGACAAATAAGACTTCTCAAGCCGCTCCGTGATTTCGTCCCAATCATACCTACTCGCAATGTTCATGGAGACACTCTTCATTCTTCTCCTTTTCTCAAATGCAATTAAAATCTTTTCCGCGAAGTCTCTCTCATCAACCCTAGCTATGAACCCGTTCTTGCCGTCATTGATCAAGTCCTTGGAGGCGTTCATATTGTAGTCCACTGTAACTACCGGTAAGCCGCTCGCGTTTGCCTCCACCACCACGATGCCAAACCCTTCTCTGAGCGATGGGAACGCAAACACCTTTGAGGCCTTCATAAACGCAATAACGTCCTCATGTCTCTTGAGGAACCCCCGGAACTCAACGTTTTTTTTGAGGCCGAGCCTGGAGGAAAGACTCTCGAGATGTTGCCGTTCCGGCCCGTCCCCTATAACAACGGCTTTGACATCCGGAATTTCCTCCTTTATCAGGGCGAGGGCTTTCAGGAGCAGGGAAACGTTTTTTTCTTTGATGAGCCTCCCGACAAAGATTATGTCCGACTGATAAGAAGAGGGCTCTATCTCCTGAATCCTCCTGAAATCAACCCCATTGGGGATTACAGTTATATCTTTCCTAAGACCCGCGTTGTGGAGGTCCTTCTTCGTCTTCAAAGACGCGGCCACGTGGTTGTCCGTCAGGTTAAACAGGCCCCGCTCAAGGAGTTTCCCAACAAGACCCACCTTCCCAAGGTAGTTGCTCCAGTAATCGCCCCAAAATTCGTGCCACGTTATCACGAGCGGAGAACGACTCGTCTTGGAGGCGTAGCAGGTAAAGTAAGGGGCCGCCTGACAATCAATAACGTCGTAGCGCTCTTTACTTAGAAGGGGAACTAACTTTATAGAATGCAGAAGGGGCGGGAGTATGGCCCTCCTCCCAGAGGAATAGAGCTTCTTGACACCTAAAGTGCCATGGTATGTTATGCCCTCTCCCTCGAGGGTGCTGCTCTCTCCCCAGTGTCTGTAACCGTATATATGAACCTCGTGCTTTTTGGCTAATCGTGTGGCCAGCTCGTAAATCCGTTTCTCCACTCCCCCCTTGACCCACGGGTAGATCACGTCGTAGACGAACGCGATTTTTAGTGTTTCTCCCATACCTCTGGATTTACGATTTAACCCTTTAAAATCTTGGCCCCGCACTACTTTTTTAAACCCTCCCCCCTACTCCAGTCAGGTGAGTGAAATGAGCACGAAACTTATAATCGCACTGCTCATCCTGGCAGCGTTCTGGGGCGTCCTCTACCTCATCTATGGAAGAAGGGAAGAGGAGGAACTGAAGGAAGAGGGTCTGGAGGTTGACCTCCTCGTTGCCATGTGGAGGACGAAGAGACTTCTCAACTTCATAGACCGCACGGCGAGAAAGGCAAAGCGCTTCTGGAAGGCTTACGCAACCATAGGGGTTCTCATTGGGTTTGCGGGGATGGCCTACGTGTTCTACGCGCTCTTTCAGACGGCACTCGCGAGCGTTAGGGGAGGTTTTAAGACCCCCGGCGTCCAGCTCGTCATCCCCGGTGTGACGATTCCCCTCTGGTACGGTCTGGTTGGCCTCGTGGTTGTTATGGTTGTCCACGAGCTCAGCCACGGTGTCGTGGCGAGGGCGGAGGGGCTCAGGCTTAAGTCCGTAGGTCTTGTACTCCTCGCGGTGATTCCTGGTGCTTTTGTGGAACCTGACGAGGACGAGATAAAGAAGGCACCGCTCCTCAGCAGGCTGAGGGTCTACGCCGCTGGATCAATGGCGAACATAGTCACCGCGCTCCTGGCGCTCTTGCTAATAAACTACGCCCTGGGTCCTGTTTTGGTCCCCAATGGGGTGGAGATAACGAACTTTGACCCCAACGGCCCGGCCAAGGACTTCCTCATGAAGGGGGACGTTATAGTCGGCATAAACGGGCAGAGCGTGATGAGCGTTGAGGACTTCCTGAAGGTCATGAACTCCACGAGGGCGGGGGAGACGATAGCGCTCCAGGTCGAGAGGGCCGGAAAGGTGGAGACGATTAGGATAACGCTCGCAGACAACCCCAGCAATCCCGGAAAGGGCTACCTTGGCGTCTATCCATCGCAGCGTCTCCGGTCAAAAATCGGGGCCGAGTGGCTCGTGCTCCCAATAGCGTTCTCCCTCTACTGGGTATACGTGCTGAACTTCGGAATAGGCCTCATGAACCTCTTTCCACTTGTACCGCTCGACGGGGGGAAGATGCTCGACGAAACGCTGCGGGAGTTCCTGCCTGAAGGTATAGCGAAGCCGATAAGCTACGCCTTCATCGCCATCGGCCTGCTCCTGCTCGGAATAAACCTTCTCCCGGCTCTCGCGGGCCTCGCGGGGTGAGGTGAGGGATGAAGTGTTCCAGATGCGGCAGAGAGGCGGTCTATCACGCGAAGTACGAGGGCAGGTTCTACTGCCACAAGCACTTCAACGAGCTCATCGAGGATAAGGTTAAGCGGACGGTGAGGCGCTACCACCTCATAGAGCGCGGCGAGAGGATAGCGGTTGGAGTCTCCGGCGGAAAGGACAGCGTGGTTTTGCTCCACCTGCTGGCCAAACTACAGAGGAAGTTCCCCTTCGAGCTGGTAGCGATAACGATAGATGAAGGCATAGCCGGTTACAGGCCACCTAGCGTTGAGATAGCTAGGAAAAACGCCGAGGAGCTGGGAATTGAGCACCGCATCTATTCCTTCAAGGAGTACATCGGCTTCACGCTGGACGAGACGGTCGAGATAATGGGGAGCTTCGAGAAGGGTGAGCGCGTTGGGGCGTGCTCCTACTGCGGCGTTTGGCGGAGGTGGCTCCTTAACTACGCGGCAAGGGACGTTGGAGCGGACAAATTAGCGGTCGGTCACAACCTCGACGATGAGGCGCAGATGTTCATAATGAACGTCCTCAGGGGTGACGTCGCGCGCTTGGGGAGGACGGGCCCCTACTACGAGGTAATCCACGAGGGGCTCGTGCCGAGGATAAAGCCTCTCCGGGAGATTCCCGAGAAGGAGATAGTGCTCTACGCCATCTTGAACAACATAGAGGTTGACTTCAGCGAGTGCCCCTACGCCGTCGAGGCTTTCAGGGCAGAAATCAGGGACTGGCTGAACGAGATGGAGGAGAGGCACCCGGGGACGAAGCACCAGATACTGAGGAGCTACGATAGGATGTTCCCATTCCTCTCGAAGTCCTACGCGAGGCGCGACCTGAACCGCTGTAAGATATGCGGCCAGCCAACCACCGGAGAGATATGCAAGGCCTGCCAGTTCAGGCTCAAGGTGGAGGAGAAGGCGAGGGAGAAGGGTCTGACCTTCCGGGTGGGATGAGGATTGGAGAAAACTCTCATAACTGCCGTGCCGCCTGGGGAGGTTCTTGAGATATTGAGGCGCTCGAAGGCCGGGATTAACATCGAGATCAGGGAGGGCGAGCCTTTTCGGGGGATGCCCCGCTGGAAGCTCAGAATAACCGGCGAAAAAGGGGAGATAGAGAGGTTCATGGAGTTTTTCATGCGTGCCCGGGCGGGCGGCTAGGTTATCTCGACCTTTCCCCTTCTCATCACGAATTTGTAGCCTCCGTCCCGCGGCTGGAAGTCGGGTAGGGGAGACTTCCTGATGTACATCTTTTCTGTGGCTGTGTCCTTCGATTGGAACTCGATAACGTACTGGCTGTAGAGGGCTACCCACGACGTCAGCCTCTCCGTGGCGCGCGCCCTGTTGATGAGCCATATGTTGATGGGACGCTTTCTCTTCTCCATGAGTCTGGCCTTTTCCTTCGTTGCCATCAGGCGCTGGAGTGTCCTCAGGAAGTTCTCCTCGCCGAGCAAAAAGGCCATGCCGTCTATGGTCAGGTCAACCCCCACGGGCCGCTTATCCCCTATCATTCTCTTTAAAAGCCTCGTGTAGAGCTGGACGTACTTCGGGAGGAAGGTCGTGGGGTCAATGCTCGTATCGGTGTAAATGAACTTCTCCGGGTAGTTTAAGCCGTAGAACGAGGAGAATATGTCCAGAACGGCCAGTTTTTCCCTTTCCCCCAGCTTTCTGATGTCGAGGTTGAGCGCCTTGAGCTCCATCTCCAGGGAGGACATGGGGAGCACAGAGTTCAGCACCACGCCGAAGTCCCCTTCCTCCACCCTGTTACGCAGTATCTCAAAGGCCAGCAGCCATCCCTGCGAGTACTCGTCGTATACGATGAGTAGCGTGCTGTCGGGCAGGAGGCCCCCGCCCAGGGCCTCGTCGAGAAGGGGAATTCCCGTACTTAATACTTCCATTATTGGCTCACCGTGTCCTTTTATGGTCACGGATGTATTTAACATTTGCTCCTGGGAGAATAATAGCAACACTGCGAATGGGCATAAAGCAATAATGGTGGAAAATTGGAACGCTTTCCGTGGGCTTTACTCCCCTTCGAGCCTCTCAACGAGTTCCCTCAGCTTCTTCTTCCCGTTCCCGATAATGGGACTCCCATGGGCGGGCAGGAGGTTCTCGAAGTCCACCTCCAAAAGCTCCACTATCCTTTTTCTGTTCATCTCAGGGTCGAGGGAGTACCGGTGGGGTACTTCCTCGAGCCTGCCGTCATGTTCTATGACAAGATCACCGACGAAGAGGCTTTTTGTGGTCTCATCAAGCAGGCAGATGCTTCCCATTGTGTGTCCGGGCTTGTGGAAAACCTTAAGGTCCTCAAAGACCTCTCCGTCCTTCAGCTTGATTTCCGGCCTCAATCCGGTTTTCTCGAAAATAAGGTCCTCCTCATCTTCGTGGGCCGCTATCACCGCGCCAGTCTTCTCCTTCAGGCACCTCAGCGAGCCCGTGTGGTCGAGGTGGCCGTGGGTTAAGACTATTGCCTTAAGGGGCTTCTCGAGCTCTTCAACGGTCTTGAGAATTTTCTCGCAGGTGGTGTCTATTCCCGTATCAACCGCCACCAGATGGTCTCCCCTCTCGATGAGATAAGCGTTGACAAACGTATCAAATATCCGGTGGATTCCCGAAATGACCTCATCGCGCATGAAGTTCACCTCATTCAGGTTTCCATCTTAACCCTAAAATCCTTTTCGGATAAACTTATTAAGGCCAGCTTCGAAGTATTTTGTAGGTGATTGTATGATGCACGTTCCAGTTTTCAACGACCTTAAGGTTATAGGCGATGAGAAAGTTACGGCCATCGGCATGGGCACGTGGGGAATCGGGGGAAGAGAGACCCCGGACTATTCAATGGATAAGCAAAGCGTTGAAGCCCTCCGCCACGGCCTTGAGCTCGGGATCAACCTCATAGACACTGCGGAGTTCTACGGGGCAGGACACTCAGAGGAGCTAGTTGGAGAGGCGATAAAAGGCTTTGACCGCGAGGATATTTTCATCATCAGCAAGGTGTGGCCGACTCACTTCGGCTACGAGGAGGCAAGGAAGGCCGCAAGGGCGAGCGCTAAAAGGCTTGGAACCTACATAGACCTCTACCTCCTTCACTGGCCCGTTGATGACTTCAGAAAAATCGAGGAGACGCTCCACGCGTTAGAGGAGCTGGTTGATGAGGGGCTCATAAGGTACATCGGCGTCAGCAACTTCGACCTTAAACTTCTCAAGAGGAGTCAGGAAGCGATGAGAAAGTACGAGATAGTCGCCAACGAGGTCAAGTACTCCCTCAAAGACCGCTGGGTGGAGGAGGGCCTTCTCGACTACATGAAGCGCGAAAAAATGGCCCTCATAGCTTACACTCCCCTTGAGAAGGGGAGCCTTGCCAGAAACGAATGCTTGGCCGAGATTGGGAAGAAGTATGGAAAGACCGCCGCCCAGGTTGCGCTTAACTACCTCATCTGGGAGGAGAACGTCATAGCCATCCCGAAGGCCGGAAGCAGGGAGCACCTTGAGGAGAACTTCGGTGCTATGGGGTGGCGTCTTTCTACGGAGGACAGAGAGAAAGTGAGGGGGTGCGTCTAATGTACGGCTACCATAACAAAATCGCGCGCGTTAACCTCACAACAGGTAAGGTGACCTACGAGGAGCTTCCGGATGAAGTTATAAGGAAGTTCATCGGTGGAAAAGGGCTCGGCTACTACATCATCTACAAGGAGGTTCCGCCGGGAACTGGCCCGCTCAGCCCCACCAACAAGTTCGTGTTCGCGGCTGGTGGATTGACCGGCCTCGTTCCGGGTTCGAGCAAGGTAATCGCTGTCAGCAAGAGCCCCGAAACCCGGCTCATCAGCGACTCGAGCGGTGGCGATGCATTCGGCCCGAAGCTCAGGGGCCACTTCGACGCGCTCGTAATAGAAGGGAAGAGCGAAGAACCCGTCTATCTGTACGTCCACGACGGAAAGGTCGAGATTAAGGACGCAAGCCATCTCTGGGGCAGGGGCAACTACGAAGTCGCTAGAGAGATATGGCGGGAGCACCCACAGGCGAGCATGGCAATGGTCGGCCCCGCCGGCGAGAGGCTCAGCAGGATAGCGAACATAATCTACGACACCGAGAGGGCCAGCGGAAGGGGCGGACTTGGAGCCGTCCTCGGGAGCAAGAGGGTAAAGGCCGTGGTCGTCGAGCCTGGTGAGAGGCCAAAGGTAGCAAACCCCGAGGAGTTCCAGAGGCTCTGGCAGGAGTACTACAACGAGTTTGCCACGAATCCAAAGTACGAGCACACCAGAACCTACGGGACGAGCGACGCCCTCCGGAGCTCAGCGAGCCTCGGCATGAGCCCGGCCTACAACTTCTCAAGGCCCCACATCCCGGACGAGCTTGCCTCTAAACTCGGCGGCGACGAGGTTAAGAAGTACGAGGTCGAGCCGGAGTGGTTCGTCCACGGGAAGAGCTGCCCGATAAAGTGCGCCCGCTACGTTGAGGTAGAATACAAGGGACAGAGAATCCGCGTCAAGCCTGAGTACGAGAGCATAGCCATGCTCGGAGCGGCCACTGGAGTATTCGACTTTCCAGCGGTGGCATACTTCATTCACCTCGTCAACGACTACGGAATGGACAGCATAGCCACCGGAGCGACAATCGGCTGGCTCTTCGAGATGGTTGAGAAGGGCCTAATCGGCGAGGACGAGATTGGCTTCCCGGTGAAGGGCTTCGGCGATGCTGAGGCCGAGGAGAAGCTCATACACCTGATGGCCGAGCGGAAGGGCATTGGTGCAATCCTTGCCGATGGGGTCAAGAGAGCCTGCGAGCGGTTAGGCAGAGGGTGTGAGGCAGCGGTCCACGTCAAGGGCATGGAGAGCCCGGCCTGGGACCCGCGCGGGAGAAGGACATACGGACTTAGCTATGCCACCGCCGACGTTGGCGCCTCCCACCTCCGTGGCTGGCCAAGGCCCCACCAGCTCCCCAACCAGGGGCCGGCTAAGGAGCTCGTGCCATCCCTTATTGAGGGAAGAGACGAGAGCTACATCACCGACATGCTCGGAACATGCAAGTTCGTGCCCTACAAGATGGAAGACCTCGCGAGGCTCTACTCCATCGTCACCGGCGAGGAGTGGACGGTAGAAGAGCTGAGAAAGAGGGCCTGGGGCGTCGAGAGCATAGCAAGGATACACGACGCCCTCGATTGGGTTACGCCGCCGCTCGATGACACCATTCCGCCGCGCTGGTGGGAGCCGGAGCCGGATGGGCCTGCAAAGGGCAACGCGGCCTTCATAGACTACAACGACTTCATCGAAGCGAGAAGGGAGTTCTACAGGCTTAGGGGCTGGCACGAGGAGCTTGGCGTTCCTCTGCCGGAGACAATGGAAGAGCTCGGCCTTCCGGAGTTCCGGGAAGATGCGGAGAGGGCGCTTGAGACGGTTAGGAAGAGGATGGGGGCGTAGTCCCCTGTTTTTAACACACTTGCCCTGTTACCCTGGCGGTGGTTAGACCCCAACCCTAAAATACCACCTCCTCTTAACCCTTTTGGTGGTTCCATGCGCGGCGTTATAGTTCCCCTTGTGACACCTTTCAACGAGGACTACTCGGTGGATTTGAACGCCCTCGAGGAGCACGTCGACTTTCTCCAGAAGGCTGGAGTGCACGGGATATTCATCAACGCGACGACCGGAGAGTTCACGAGCCTCAGCCTGGAGGAGATGAAGTTCCTGGCCGAGAAGGGCAGGGAGCTCGTAACTTCAGCCTTCTACCTCGTGGGCACAGCCTCGTCAAACACCTTCGAGGTTATTGAGCTCACGAAGCATGCCCAGGACATCGGCGCGGACTACGCGGTCATAGCGCCGCCCTACTACTGTCCGCTCAACGATGAGGCCCTCTTTAGGCACTACTCGATGGTCGCCGAGAAGGCAGATATTCCAATCATACTCTACAACATCCCCTCCTGTGCGAATCCCTTGAGTGTCTCTCTCATAAAGCGCCTCGCTACCGAGCACTCGAACATCGCGGGAATCAAGGAGACGATAGACAGCGTAAACCACGTCAGGGACGTTATCCTCGAGGTTAAGGGTGAGAGGGAGGACTTTAAAGTTTTTACGGGCCTCGACCAGCACTTCCTCAACACGCTCATCCTCGGCGGCGACGGCGGAATAATGGCCTGCGCCAACTTCGCACCCGAGCTTCACCTCTCTGTGTGGAAGGCCTTCCAGGAGAAGCGCTATGAGGAAGCCTTTCACTACGCCAGAAAGCTGGCGAAGCTTTCGAGGGTCTACAGCCTCGCGTCTTCCTTCGGCTCCGCTATAAAGCTGGCAATGTCGCTCAGGGGTTTCTCTATAAAGCCCGTCCTGAGACCGCCCTACGTCATGGACGGTGAGGAGACGAAAGAGGAGATAAAAAAGCTCCTCGACGAGGCCCTGGATTGAGTTCCCCGCATTTTATCATTTTCACGTACATTTCTACTCACATTTGACCGATAATATAATAAACCTGAACATCGAACTTTGGGCGGTGGGAGCATGGAACGCGAATTTCGGAGAATCATGGGGGAAGATTTGGCGAACTACCTCGAACTCCTGAGGGCCAAGATGGCCTTTGCGGAGGAGATGTACGGAATCAGGATGAACTACGTGCCGCTAATTACTGACGGGGAGATAGTTATCCTTGATAAGAACGACGGCAAAATCAAATGGCTAAAAACGAAGAGGCCGCTCACGCTGGAGGAGTTCAGGTCTCTAGCTGGAAGGATAAAAGAGAATCTCGAGAGCGGCCACGTCGAGGGCCTCCTTGCGATGAACATGCCGTGCGTGAACGGGCCGGGGGAGTGATCAGCCGCCGTAGACGACGGGGAGGACCTTCAAGGTATCGCCGTCCCTGAGGGAGTAATCTCTGTCAGCTTTTTTCTCGTTCACAAGGATGTGGTGCTCTTCCGCGCTTATTCCAAGCTTTTTTAGGAGCTCTCCCGCCGTTGTGTCCTCCTCTACCTCAAGCTCAAGCCTTGGGCCGTGCTTCAAAGCGTGCTCCCCGTAGAGAACCACCTTCACCTTCATGAACCTCACCAAAAAGGAAATCAGAGGCCAAGGCGCCGCCTTATTCTTCTCACCTCGCGCTTCGCCTCTTCGAGGCCGAGCTCTTCAAGCACATCTTCCCTCGGGATTCCGTGCTCGTCGTAGCCAATCTCCTCGTAGTACTGCATGACTTTGGCCTTTATCTCCTCCCTGTTTGGAGCTTTGCCCTTGACCGGCCCGGTCGGAAGGGGCTCGTAGAACCTCTCCGGGTTGTCGTCGTCCTTCCTCGGGTCCCAGTGGACGTCGGGCCCTCCGAGGAGGAGCAGGATCCTCTGGAGGTGGATTATTCTCAGGCCGGTCTCGTTGAACCACTTCTCCGGGGTCAAATCGAAGCCAGTAACGGCGTTCCCGAACTCTATGATGCGCTCGAAGCCGGGCCTCGTGGTGAACATGCATATCACGGCGGAGTCGTAGAACGCATTCACCATCTCGCCCTCGTAGCTCCTCGCCGGCAGGCCAGCGGTCGAGGTGTGGTCGCCGCCCTGGACTGAAACGGCGTAGCTTACGTCCCTCGTGTAATCCAGGTCGCTCCTGACGCCGTGGGCGCCAACCCCTATCCCCTTTACCTGGACGGCGTACTTCGTTGCGTCAACGCCCTTCATCTCGGAAATCCTCTTTGCGGCCCTGTAGGTCCCCTCCGCGAGGGTCTCTCCAACCCCTTTCCTCTCGACTATCATCTCTAAGAGCCTCGCGAAAGCCTTCTCGTCGCCCCACTCGAGCCTGAAGCCGAGGTCTTCCTCCGTTAGAACCCCGCGCTGGTACAGCTCCGCCGCAAAGCCGAGGGCGTTGCCCGCGTTGATGCCGTCTAATCCAAGCTCGTCCACGAGGTAGGAGAGGTAGACTATCTTCTCGGGCTCGAAGATGCCCAGGTTCGTGCCCATGTAGGCCATGAGCTCGTAGTCGGGCGCGTCCGTTATGGAGCCCTTGTAGGGCCCGTAGCGGAGGTAGGATATCTTCATGCAGTTCACAGGACAGCCGTAGTCCGCCCAGTACTTCTTCACCCACGCCTTTAGCTCGAAGTTAACGACGCTTATCCTATCGTCCTCGTGGTACTCCTCCTGCCAGTTCCTCACCGGCTGGCTTGAGCGGTCCTTTCCGACGCTATAACCGCCGGCCCCCGTCCCCCACTGGCGGAAGGTTGTGAGGGTTAGAAGCTCCCTCTGGAACTCGCGGAGAAGAGTTTTGAACTTCTCCCGGTCGTGAACCTCCGGGAGGGGCCCGTTCCCCTTGACGAGTATGGCCTTCAGGTTCTTGCTCCCCATCACGGCCCCAAAGCCGCCGTAGCCGGCCGCGTGCATGAGCTTGCTCATTATCGCCGCGAAGCGGACTTTATTCTCGCCCCCCTTCCCGATGTACATCATGGCGGGCTCCTTTGGAATCCCCTTGAGCTTCGCCTTCTTCCTGAGCTCGTCGTGGACTTCCTTAAGGAGGGTCCTGTGGAGCTCCACTCCCCCCATGCCCCAGTATTTGGAAGCGTCGCGTATCTCTACTTCATCGTCGTTTATGAAAAGATAGACCGGCTCCTTTGCCCTCCCCCTGAGTATAATCCCATCGTAGCCTGCTGCCTTGAGCTCTATCCCGAGCTCGCTGCTCAGGACGCTTCCAACGATTCCGTTGCTCTCGGGGGATTTTGCAACGACCGCCGTCTTCATTCCCGGATAGTAGCCCGTCAGCGGGCCGGTGAGGATAAGGAGGAGGTTCTCCTCGCCGAGGGGATCAACCTTCTCCCACCTCTCGCCGAGCTCGCGCCACAGGATGTAAGTGCCGAGCCCCCTGCCGCCGTAGAACTTGAGCATCTCCTCCGTAAGCTCAACCTCCCTGACCTCTTCCCTGCCCAGGTCAACGTCGAGGAGCCTTCCGGCGTATCCCTTCATTCCAATCCCCCCGCAAACTCCTCCCCATAGACCTTTCTCGCGAGCTCGGCGCTCTTCTCCACGGGGTCTTTGGCAAAAGTCCGGTAAATGGAGCGGTAGTTTCCTTTCACGACGGTCAGAGCATCGTGGCCGGCCTCATGGCAGACCTCCACGCACCTCGGCTCACCGCCGCAGAGGTCGCAGATGACGACACTTCCCTTGCCCTTTGGAATCCTCGGGACGCTTCCGGGGCACGCGAGAACGCAGGCTCCACATTCGGTGCAGTTCTCCCCCTTCACAATAACGGCACCCGTTTTCTCATCCACGCCCAGCGCATCGAAGTTGCAAGAGTTTACGCATGGATAATCGGGGCACTGGACGCAGGTGTGGGGGACGTTGATTCCTGGAAGAAGTTCGTACACCCTTATGCGCGACGCCTCCGGCCAGATTATGCCTTCGTGCTCAAGGGAGCACGCTATCTCGCAGAGTCTGCAGCCACTGCACTTGTCGGGAGTTATCAGTATCCACAACCTTTCGACATCGTCACCCATAGAAGCACCCAATATATGAATCGTACCTCAACCTATATAACGGTTCTGAGAACGTGAAGATGGCCGTATGTGGGATACCCTTTTATACCCGTGAAACCAGTCTCATACGGTGATGCCTATGCAGTTCGAGGAGGCTTACAGGGAAGTTTACGAGATGGTGAAGCCGAAGTACAAGCTCTTTACAGCTGGTCCCGTTGCCTGCTTCCCCGAGGTTCTTGAGATTATGAAGGTTCAGATGTTCAGCCACCGCTCGGCCGAGGCAAAAGCTGTTCACGTTGACACGCTCAACAGGCTAAAGGCCTTCCTTGAGGCGGAGAATGGGGAGGTAATCCTCTTCCCGAGCTCCGGAACCGGCTTCATGGAGGCAGCGGTTAGAAACACCGTCCCGCGCGGTGGAAAGGTTCTTGTAACGGTCATCGGCGCCTTTGGAAAGCGCTTTGCTGAGGTTGTCGAAGCCAACGGAAGGGAGGCAGTTGTCCTTGAGAAGGAGCCTGGAAAGGCCATCAAGCCGGAGGAGCTCGACGAGGCACTCAGGAAGAACCCCGATGTGCACGCGGTTACGATCACCTACAACGAGACCTCCACCGGTGTCCTCAACCCGCTCCCGGAGCTGGCCAAGGTGGTTCACGAGCACGACAAGCTCCTCTTCGTTGATGCAGTCTCAGCCATGGGCGGTGCTGACATAAGGTTCGACGAGTGGGGCATTGACCTCGTCTTCGCGAGCAGCCAGAAGGCCTTCGGCGTTCCGCCGGGGCTGGCAGTGGCGGCTGTCAGCGAGCGCGTTTTCGAGATAGCCGAGAAGATGCCCGAGCGCGGCTGGTACTTTGACCTCCCAATGTACAAGAAGTTCAACGAGAAGAAGAAGGGAACCCCCTCAACTCCGCCGCTCCCGCAGATATTCGGCCTCAACGTCGTGCTCCGCATTGTGGAAAAGATGGGCGGAAAGGAAGAGTGGCTCGGCATGTACAGGAAGAGGAGCGAGATGATAAGGGAAGGGGTAAAGGAGATGGGCCTCAGCGTTCTGGCAGAGCCGGGTTACGAGAGCCCAACGATTACCGCCGTGGTCGTCCCCGAGGGTATGAAGGGAGTGGACGTTTACAACGCTATGCGCGAGCGCGGCTTTGAGCTTGCCAAGGGCTATGGAAGCGTCGCGGAGAAGACCTTTAGGATTGGAAACATGGGTTACATGACCTTTGATGATATCAAGGAGATGCTCGCCAACCTCAGGGAAGTGGTGGAAGGGCTGAGGGGGTGAACCCTCAGGCTACCTTTTTCATCCCATCTTTTACGAGGTATATGCCGTCTATGCTCCTTGAATGGGTTCTGAAGTCGAAATCAAGCCTCACAACGAGCTCAAAGCGCTTGAACACGCTCTCGGAGATTTTGAGCCAGTGCTTTACCTCCCCCAGAACGTCTTTCGAGAGGGCCAGCGATGTTACCATGAAGGGGTAATCGTCTATCAGTGCATCAAGGATCGCGGGAACATCAACGGTGTGGATGGTGTCTATCACAACGTAGGTGGGGTTGATGCGTTTTATCTGCTCGATAACCTCCTTTGTGCGCCTCTTCGTCGGTCTTCCGTCGAATTCGGTGTTTATCACGAATATGTTGTCCTTGAAGGGCTTGAACTCGTTGTAGGCCGTGACGACCGCTATTTTCCAAGTGTCGGGCAGGAGGTGTATCATGGCCTCCACGAGCTTGGTTTTACCGCTCCTGTTGGAGCCGACGATGAGGATGTCACTTTTTCTCCTCAAAGCCTCCTCAAGAATCGCGATCTGCTCCCTGCTGGCGCTCCCGTAGCGCACAAGGTCTTCGGGGGTAAATATGTACACGCCCACTTTAATCACCGTAAAATATAGGCTTGGGTGGGATATAAACCTATCTGCCCTCGAGGGCCTTCACGATGGCCAGCAGGAGCGAGTTCCTTGGGGCGCTGAGCATAAGCTCCTCGGCGTACTCCACGATTTTGCCGTTTATGTAATCTATTTCCGTCCTCCGTCCTCTCCTGATGTCCTGGAGCATGGAGTTGTAGTTGTCCCTTGTGCGCTCCAGTGTGTCGAGGAGGAGCTCGATGGGGTGAACCTCGAAGTCAACTCCCCTCTGCCTCGCGACTTCACAGCCCTCCCTTACCACCTCAATCAGCTCCGAGAGCAGCCTCTCGTCGTTCTTCAAAAAGCCGTTTTTAACCCCAAGAAGCGCTCCCACGGGGTTTATGGCAGCGTTTACCAGGGCCTTCGCCCACTTCCAGCCCTCTATGTTCTCGCTTGCCTGTGCCTCAAGGCCCGCCTCCCTAAGCGCCCTCACGAGGGAGCGGGTGAAGTCATTCATCCCCCGCGGATAGGGCCCCACTATGGTTATCCCCTTCCCGGTCCACCTCACCCTCCCCCACTCCTCGAGGGCGGCCCCGTTGGTGGTTATCCCCCCGAGGACGTTTCTCGTGTACCTCATCGCCAGCTCCTCGTTCCCGAGCCCGTTCTGGATGCTCAGCACCCACGTGTTCTCTCCCAAAATTTCTCCCGCACACTCCAGCGCCGCCTCGGTTGAGTATGACTTGGTGGAGAGTATGAGGAGGTCGGGCTCTTCCCTGGGAGCAACGGTCTCGGCCTTCGGGTGAACCACGAAGTCCTCCACCCCCGTTATATGGAGGCCCCGCTCCCTCACGGCCCTCACGTGCTCTTCCCTTCCTATGAGCGTTACATCATGCCCGCTCCTCGCCAGAAGACCCCCAAAGAGAGAGCCTATGCTTCCCGCGCCGAGAACGTAAACCTTCACCTCCCTCACCGGAATCCCTTTAAGTTTTGACTCCTAAAAGCCTTCCGATGGCGATGATGGACGTTCGCGCGTTTTCCGTGAATGGCAGGGAAGTGTGGATAGGTGTCTTGTACGGCGAAAGGATAGATGGAATAACGTACTCGCTCGACGGCAGGGAATTCCTCATGGAGCGCCTTGCTCTCCTGGCAGAGTTTCTGAGGCGCCGGGGAGTTGAGGTGGGCCTTGAAATGAGGGATAGCCCCTACCTGGAGCTAGTGAGGGATGTGCTCCTAGGTAGGATCGAGAACAGGGCCGCCCTCGGGGCGCTCAGCTTCAACGGGCTCACGCCCTTTGAGCGCAAGGTTTATGAGGTTCTGACAAAAAAGGTAACACGCGGGGAGGTCGTAAGCTACGGTGCCCTTGCCAGAACCCTGGGAACATCCCCCCGGGCCGTGGGTGGGGCCATGAAGCGCAACCCCTACCCGATCCTGGTGCCCTGTCATCGTGTCGTTGCGGGTGATGGCATCGGAAATTACACGCCCAAAGTGGAGTACAAGATGTTCCTGCTGGAGATTGAGGGGGTGAAAAAGTGGACAGGCTGAAGGCTTACATCATAGGTTTCCTGGTGCTTATCATCGCGGTCGCCGCGGGAATAATATGGAAGTGGGGCTTCTGGATGCTCGTGCGCATAGTCCTCGCGCTCGGCTTCCTTGGAGTTACGGCAATGCTTGCTTTCTTCCTGGCGCTGACGCTCTACGCCGAGAGCTGGAAGTACGCTCTCTACCTTGTGGTTCCAACTGCCCTGAGCGCCTACGCCACATATCTTAGCGCCACGTGGCAGAGGCTCAACGTCGTCGGTGGAATAATCGTCCTCTTCGTCCTCGGGCTCGCCTTTGGAATCTGGTACATCAGCGAGCCCGATTTGGGTCTTGCCGACCGCTTCAGGAGTGCAGAGAGCCTCGAAAGGGCTGGGAAGTACAAGCAGGCTGCCAGGAAGTACGAGAAGAAGGGGAACTACCTGAAGGCCGCTGAGATGTACGAGAAGCTCGGCTGGATGGAGAGCGCGGCCTGGGCCTACGAGAAGGCCGAGAAGTACGAGAGGGCCGCTGAAATCTATGAAGGGCTTTACGACAAGGAGAAGGACACCTACTACCTCAAGGAGGCCCACGAGTACTGGAAGAAGGCCGGCAACATGGAGAGGGCGGCGAAGGCCCTCGAGAAGTACGCCGAGGAGGAGCCCTGGTTCTGGGAGGACGTTGCCAAGCTCTACGAGGAGCTAGGAAACGAGGAGAAGGCGAGGGAAGCCTGGGAGAAGGCACTCGAGTACTACAAGAAGGAAGCGGAAGAGGAGGGCGTCTTCTACGAGGACGTCGGGAATATAGCGAGGAAGCTCGGCATGGAGGAGCTCGCCAGGGAAGCCTACGAGAAGTTCCGTGACTACTGCCTCAAAGAGGCAGAGGAAGACCCGATGTGGTGGAAGCACGTGGCAGAGGCCTATGACTACCTCGGCGAGAAGGAGAAGGCGGAAGAGGCGAGGAAGAAGTACGAAGAGTACAGGGCGGAGATAATGAGGGCGAACGAAGAAACTTCTAAGTTCCCGGAGGAGAATAAGGAGTGAGCTCTGGCCCTGTTTTCTCCTCTGTCCTTTTTCTAAAACGCCCTTTTCACGTCAACCCTGTCGAAGTCCCTGTCGTTTGAGAGTATAACCCTGATCCCGTGCGTCTTCATCGTGGCGTAGTGTATAGCGTCGTCGAAGTCGAGCTTCTCGCATTCCTCCGCCATTTTGAGGATCTCGGGGGTCAGGGGGACAACCTTTATCCCCAAATCCTCTAAAACTTGGCTTATCCTGAGCCTGGCTCCTGAGCGCTTGAGAAGGATGTAGAGCTGCCAGACGGTCAATGTCGAGGTTATCATCCTGCCGTAGTGTTCCTCGATTAATTCCTTCGCTCTCAACCCGGACTCCTCGTTCGCCGTCAGGACGTAGTAGATCACGTTGACATCAACGTAGACCTTCAAAGCTCATCCCTCAGAAGCCTCTCGGTTTCTTTCTCAACCAGTCTGTCTATTTCTTCCGCACTCAGCTTCTCTCCCTTCACGATGCCCCAGTACCTCTCAATCTTCTTCCTGACGGGGATGAGGACTATCTCCCCCTCCCTCTCCTCAACGTAGAACTCTTTGGCCTTCAGCCTTTTCCTCAGGGATGCCGGGAGGTACAGCCTTCCGTTTTCATCCAGCCTGACAACTTCGACGCTCATGGTAGAAACTAGAACTTTGTCACTTAAGTGCTTTTTGGAAAATACGGGTGATTTGGAAACCCTGATGCTCCCCCGTTACGGAAAGTGAAGGGGTTGTGAAAGGAAAGAAGCGCTGAGGATATTGAGGCGGAGAATAAAAAAAGTCCCGGGAATTGCCCCGAAGCTCACTCCCCACCGTGCTCCTTTTCAAAGGCCTCTATTGCCTTCATGAGGGGTATGAGGTGCATTAGTGCGGGTCCGCCGGCCATCAGAACCGCCACAAGGCCTGCCTCAATGAGCTCTTCCTTCTTGGCCCCGGCCTCAAGGGCCTTCTGGGTGTGTAGGGCTATGCACCACTCGCAGCCGGCCGATATTCCGAGGGCGAGGGCTATGAGCTCCTTCTCCCTCGTGGTGAGAGCTTTGTTGTCGAGCGTCTCCCTCAGGAAGCGCGAGAATGCGGATATTTCCTTGGGGTGCTTCTTGCCAAGGGTGTTGAGGAGCTCCTCAATCTCCTGGAGTTTGACCATAACATCTTCGTTCCCCACGGTAACCACCGGATATAACTCGGAAATTCGGTTTAAAGTATTATCCGAAACCTTTGGTTAAAAACCAGGCTATTTCCGTCTGACCTCGAACTTGTTCCTTCTCCTCTCGAAGCGCCACTTCTCTATGGCCCTGACGAAGGGGCACCTCTTCCGCCACTCCTGGAAGAACTCCCTGAACCCCATCCTATCACCATAAAAAAGTGGGAGGCGTGGCTTAAAAACCTAATGCCACGTTACGACCCTCTGGGTTACCTTTCCGGCTAGAGCATCCCTCAAAGCCCTTTCCATTATCTCAAGGCCCTTCTCCGCCAGCTCCTCCGTTATGACGAGCGGAGGGGTTATCCTTGTCACGTTCCCGAACATGCCGTAGCTGGGGAGGATGAGGCCGAGCTGGAAGGCGCGCCAGCAGACCTTTCCCGTTAGCTCGGGGTCGGGTTTACCGTCCTGCTTGACGAGCTCCACTCCTATCATGAGGCCCTTCCCGCGGACGTCGCCGATAACCTCGTACTCCTCCTTCATCTCGAGGAGGCGCCTCATTATGAACGCCCCAACCTTCTCCGCGTTCCCGGGGAGGTCTTCCTCCTCGATTATTTTTAACGTCGCGTGGGCCGCCGCTGAAATCACCGGGTTTGCGGCCGGTGTCAGGAGTGAGGAACCGCTGGTGGTCTCCATTAACTCCTCCCTTCCTATGACGCCGCTGAGCCCCATTCCGCTCGCAACGCCCTTGCCGAAGGCGAGCAAATCGGGCTTGACCCTAAAGTGCTCGCTTCCAAACCACCTTCCCGTTCTCCCCATGCCAGTCTGCACCTCGTCCATGACGAGGAGAATCCCATGCTCATCGAGGAGCTTCTTGAGCTCTCTGAAGAACCCCTCCGGCGGAACCACTATTCCACCGTCGCCCTGAATGGGCTCGGCGAAGAGGGCCCCCACCTCGTCCGGAGGCACAACGTGGGCGAGGATGTAACTCTCAAGGTAGTCCATGAAGCGGTTTATCAGCTCGTCCGGCTCATCGTAGCCGTTTATTCCCCACACGTTCCTGTAGGGGTTTGGATAGGGCACCCACACGACGTTCGGGACGAGGGGGGAGAAGCCCCTCTTCTGCGAGCTCTGGAAGGCCGCTATCGAGGTCGCCCCGTAGGTCTGCCCGTGGTAGGCCCCTATGAACGCTATCAGCCACGGCCTCCTTGTCGAGAAGCGCGCCACCTTCATCGCCATGTCCATAGCATCGCTCCCGCTGAGGCCGAAGAGCACTTTGGGGCTTTCAACGGGTGCCTTCTCCGCCAGAATCTCCGCCACCTCTATGGCGCGCTTGCTGTAGGTGTAGCCTATCATGGAGTGCTGAACCTTCTCCACCTGCTCCTGAACGGCCTTCACTAGCTTTGGGTGGGCGTAGCCGGTTGAGGCCGCCGCGGCCCCGGCCAGAAAGTCTATGAAGACGTTGCCGTCAACGTCCTCTATGAGCGCTCCATAGCCCCTCTCGGGCACGAGGGGGAAGAGTTTGACTCCGAGACCCTGGGCGATGACCCTCTTCTCCCGCTCTATGAGCTCCTTCGCCCTGGGACCGGGAGGCTCGACCACTATACGCGGATAAGAAGCCATATATCTCACCTTTGGCAGATATAAAGAAAAAGAAAAGTTCACGGGTTGGCAGAGACGAACTCGTTGGTCTTCTGGCGCACGTAGGTGAAGAGCACCAGTAGGCCTATGAGGTTGGGTATGGCCATGAGGCCGTTCATCATGTCCGAGAAGTTCCACACTGTCTCGAGGACGGTCACTGAACCCACGAAGATGAAGAGCACGAAGAGGAGGTTGTAGATGAGGTGGAGCTTCGGGTAGAGGCTGGCGAACTTCTCCGGGTCCTGCTCGAGCCACTTAGCGAGGTACATGACGTTCTGCCTGCCGTAGAAGGACCATGCAAGTATCGTCGAGTAGGCGAAGAGCACTATTCCTATTGCCACCATAATCTCACCGACGTGTCCAAAGGCCTGCGCGAAGGCCGCCTGAGTGAGCGGGGCCCCGTTCTTGTCCGGGAACATCGAGTAGGCCTGCGTGACCACGATTGAGACACCCGTGAGTGAACATATGATCAGGGTGTCAATGAAGGGTCCGAGCATTGCAACGTGTGCCTGCCTTGAGGGGTGGTCCGTTTTGGCCGCGGCGTGGGCCAGAGTGGCAGTTCCGAGACCAGCTTCGTTGGAGAATAGGCCCCTCTTTACACCCCAGATGATGACCTGTCCTATGGCACCTCCCGCAACGGCCTGACCGGTGAAGGCGTCTTTGATAATGACGCTTATTGCGTGGGGTATCTGGCCCGCGAACTTGATCCAGACGCCGACTGCGAAGAGGAAGTACACTATGGCCATGAAGGGCACGAGCATCTCCGCGACTTCACCTATCCTCTTGATACCTCCCACGACAACTATGAAGGTTAGCACCGCGAGGGCCAGTCCCGTGACCCACATTGGGATGTTGAAGGCTGTGTGGAGCGCATCGGCCACCGAATTCGACTGCGTCATGTTGCCTATTCCGAACGCCGCTATTGCCGCGAAGAGCGCGAAGAGCAGCGCCAGAATCCTCCCAAGGGATGGAAGTGTGTCTTCTTTGAACAGGAGCAGGCCGAGGAGGGCGAAGAGTATGGCGATGATTATGGCGAGTATCCGGAGTCCGCCCCCTAGACCTAGGGCGTCCTTGGTGACGAAGGCCGCAAAGACCAGCATGAGGATTCCGGCGATGTACCTTCCTGTCGGTGGGAGCTTAACCTCCGAGAAGCCTCTTTCAAGGAAGGAGAACGTTCCTCCTATCATTGTCCCATCGGGGAGCTTACCCCTGAAGGCAACCCCAAGAAGACCCTCCGAGTACCTCGTGGCCATGCCGACGAGGGCAGTTACCCACATCCAGAACAGTGCACCCGGCCCTCCGTAGTGTATTGCCGTTGCAACGCCCGCGATGTTTCCAATTCCGACGGTTCCAGAAATCGTTGCCATGAGGGCCTGGAACGGTGTAATATCCCCCTCTCCAGTCTTCTTCCTCCCCTCAAATAGGGTAAACCTTATGGACCACCCGAGTCTCCTGAACTGTATTCCCCCGAGGGCTATCGTCAACAGCAGTCCCGTTCCAACGAGCAGGACTATCATGGGTGGGCCCCATACTTCACCATCGAGCCAGTTTATAAAGTCTACAATCGCTCCCATACATGCACCCCCTTGTTAAGTGCATTCATGTATCTTTTGAGGTGGCACTACCACGAATAATGCATTACTGTACTTTAACAATAAACCTATGAACGCTACATACTTTTAACGTTTGTGGGGGAAAGTGGGTGAATTTAAATTCCACCTTTTATGGTATCAACTTATCTCTTGAAAAACTGGGAGGTACATTTTTATAGTGTCCGGGCCTAGGGGGATGTGGGATGATGAGTCTAGATAGTAAAATAACTTCTATTGTCTATTCTAATGTGAAACCTCACCTACCTGAGTTGCACTCTGATTGGAGTTTAACCCAAGATGTATCACCATCCAATTTGTTTACATATAGTGCCAATATTAGTGAAAAATCAAAACAAAATACAATTAAGACTTATAAAGGTAATAACATCAAAGGCAAATTTTATAAAAACTGGATGCACAGGTTGGAAATGATAATGGAGGGGTATATGATGTCAATGGGTAATGGTAAAATAATGTCCCAGTACACAATGTGTTATCTCCAAGAAGTACTAAGCTGGGCTAGGGTTGAGTTCATGAGAGTATTCAGTGCTCTTGTTCAGGATTTAGCCACCTTGCTTAACATAGACCAATCAACAGTAGGGGAAGCACTTGAAGAGGTAATTGACTCACTGGTTGAAAGGAAGACCATACTTTTCACCAAACAACTTACCAAAGCAGTGGCAAAGCATTCAGGAGTGTATCAAATCAAAATACATGAGGGAGAAATCAAGGACATCTTGTGGGCTTACAATAAACTTAGAGAGCTGGGCTTAACCTCTGAAGGCTTTAAAATCAAAGTGTACATTGACACTTTAATTGGCATTAACAAAAGGTTAAAAGTTGAACTTAAGCTGAAAAGGAAAGAAGGGCAGTACTACATCTTCAAGGTTCCAACAGAAGATGCTGAGAAACTTGAAAGTAAGTTTGTAGATATCCTAGTGGTACTTGATAATAAAACCTCACAACTGATTCTCAAAGCTACTGAAGATGCTGAGAATATTATTGACAGTGTAAGAGAAATCATTGAATCAAGGAGGTTCATACCTTCAATTTCCTCATGGCCAGCACCTCCTTGTTTTTCAGACTTACAACATCCAGTTTCCCAAACAGGCCTAGGGCATCAAAATCTCTCTCAGAAGGATGTGGTAAAATCAGAGGGTAACATAGTCCAAAATCCTGTAGGACAGGATGCTAAAGAAAGTAAGAAGATACTCAAAAGAAGCAAGCTTTATGATGTGCTGGAAGGGGGTGTAGTCTTCATTAAGGTCAAGGATGCCCTTGAGGAATTCAAAAAATGGTCAATAAGGGACTTCAGGTATGAGATATATGAAAATGGGAAAACTAAAACAGTAACATACAATGATTGGGATGAATTTGTTAATGACAGAAACATGCCACCAGTCATTGAAAAAAGCAAGAGGAACATTCTCCAGAGGATAAGATATGTGGAGGTCTTCTTGGAGCACACTCAGGGTGTTATCACTGAGGAGACTATAGAGGAGTTCTTTGATTGGTTACAGTATAAGAAACCAATAACTAATGGGAAAACTGTGAGAAGCGGTGTAAGCAAAGACACATTCAACAAGTACAAGAGCCATATTAAGAAGTTCTTTGAATTCTTAAAACTCAGACACTACCAGGGTTATGTGGCCCAGGTGAACTATACTGTAAAAACAAGAAAGACTAATAGGGTTAAAGTTGTAGATGAAAATGACATTAAAAACTTGATTAGATACATTAGAAGCTCAAACAAATTTAGTCAGGAAGAAAAAGATGAGTTGGTAGGGTTGATTCTTCTGGAAGCAACTACAGGGCTAAGGACAAGTGAAGCACTTAGGTTAAAAGTTGGTGACATTGATTTTGGAAACAGGATTGTCTTGGTGAGGTCTGAGATTACAAAGAAGAACTATAGCAGAATAGTCTATATTACTAAGGAGGTAGCAAACTACCTCAAGGACACAGTGGTTGGGAAGTACAATAAAGGTTCAAATGATTACCTGTTCAGTCCAAATATATCAGGATTTAAGGAATCAAGCAAGGGTAGGGTCACACAGAGACTTAAAAGAGCAGGTATTGCCTTCAATATGAAATCCCTTAGAAAGTTCTATGTTACAATGACTAGAAATCCCCCCAAAGAGGCCCTGGAGCTTCTTAGAACTAACAAGGCCCTAGACAGTTTGGAGTTCCTAACAGCTGGTCACAAGACTTTGGAAATTGTTGAAAGCCATTATGACTACACAAAGACAAGTGTTGATGAAATACTCAAAAAGGCAAAACTCCTAGATAGGCTATTGGCCCAGAGAGATATTTATGATGTGGTTTTCAACAACACAAGGCTCTTGGAATGAAATATATTCTGCTTTATAATTTTTCATGCCTTAAGTCAAATTTTTGTTTAATATATAAATGGGATTAATAATGGTGTGGGACAAGCAAGATGAGAAAGGAGAACATGCCCCTGAGGAGTACCCTGCTAAAATCATTGGGGGGAATATTCCCCCAGCCCCCCTAGCTGAGGGGAAGAGTAATAATCCACTCACATATTCCCCCCAGGGAAAGGGGAATTGGGGAGGCCAGTATTCACTAAGGGGGAACTTCCTTAAGGATATGGATTCTTTGAAAAAAGCAATACACAGGGTTGTGCATGTTAGTAAGCAATATGAAATAGTCCCTCTTTTGGTGCTTTTCCTGCATCCAAACATCAGTAGAGATACTCTCACAGAATTATCAGTAAAGTTGAATCAAGAATTAGGGCTGAACTACAGGTTCAAATCAATCCAAAATGGCATATCTTCAGTGCTCAAAAGAGAGGATATTATATTAACTTACAGGGTGAATGGAGTTAATTACTATTCTTTAAACAGTACTATAGAAAATAAAATCATAAAAGAATACTCAGAGATAGTATCCGGTGTGAATGATAGTAGGGAGATAGAGGAAATAACTCCTGAGAAGTTAGTGCCAGAAGCTGAAAGTTTTCTCATGGGAGTCTACAAAGATGAAATCATCAAGCTACTAACAGAAGACCCATCAAAAGTGTTGACAGTGAAGTATGAGAAAGTATTAGCATTTTCAGACAAACTTGCAAGGTTAGTAAAGTACAGAACAAAAGAGGCTATGGAAATAACTTTTGCTAAGGCACTAGAAAAAGTAATCCAAGAGCTGAGTGGTGACTTATCAGATGAGAGTTCTCATGGCCTAAAAGTAACATTCACTTCTGAAGTGACACATAGAAGGTTGATAGATATAGATGTAAGTAGGGACCTGAACACCCTAATTACAGTAGAGGCAAAGATAATGGCACTGAGTAGGCCATTGATATTTTACCCAGAATTGGTTTTTGTGTGTAGGGATTGTGGAAATGAAATAATTAGACTCCAGGATTTTCTAGTTCCAAGGATTGGGGAAAACAAATGCAGTGCATGTGGTTCAAAGAATCTCTTCATTGACACTTACAAGAGCAAAGGAAAGGAACTTCTGGTATTTACCCTTCAAGACCTTCTAGAGAACTTGGAGAGTAATGAGCAGCCTCAGGATTTTCAAGCTTTTACAACACTCAACACCAAGAAGTTGCTTTCTCTTATGGGGCAGAAGGTCAAGGTAACTGGCATTGTCAGGACAAAAATCCAGCTTGAATCTGAAAGAGCCACCACTAGTGAGGTTGTCCTTGAAGTCATTAATGTTCAGGAGACAGAACAAAGAGCCTCATCAAGGCTAACTAAAGAGGATATTGAAAGAATCCTTAATTTTAAAGAGAAATATTCAGAGAAAGAGATAATAGATGTTTTAATTGATAGTATTGCCCCCAGTATCTATGCTAACAAAAAAGATACCCCAGAGCTGTGGGCTATTAAAAAATCAGCTCTACTTGCACTTGTCTCCCCAAAGAAGCTTGTTAATGGTAACCTAAGAAAATGGATTAATATCCTTGTTATTGGTGACAAAGGAACAGGTAAATCTAGGATTCTAGAGGACTTAAAGAGAATTTTCCATCTAGAACTTGTCACTGGGGGAGGTAGTACAAACCAGGTAGGTCTTATTGGGATGGCAAAATATGATGACATGACAAAAAGATGGGTGTATAGGGCAGGAGCTTTGGCAAGGGCAAATGGCACAGTGCTCTTAATTGATGAATTTGACAAATTAAAAGAAGATGATTATAAGGCTCTCCATAATGCTATGAGTGTTGGTTATTACATTTTCAACAAGGCTGACTTGAACTTAGAAATCATGTCCAGAGAGTCAATAGTGGCAATGGCTAATCCATTAAAAGGAGTAATCTCAAATCAGAAATCACTCTTTGAGCAGGTTGCCTTCAGCACAACATTACTAGACAGGTTTGACATCATAATTGGCCTCAGAACATATGAATCAAAGGAAGTTGTGGATAAGATTGATGAGAAAATCTGGGAAGCATCACAGGGGTTAATCAAAAGGCAAGTTGATGATAGATTATTAGTAAAGTACATCACATATGCTCAAAAGATTGTCCCCACTTGGGAGGACACAGCAAAGCAGAAGCTCTCTGATTTTGTAAAAGAACTGAGAAAATACCTTAAAGAGAATGGAACCTTTAACTATTCCCATAGGCTACAGATGAGCATGATAAATATTTCAGAAGCTATTGCCAAATTGAAGCTAAAAGAGAGAGTTACTGTAGAGGATGTCCATGAAGCAATTGCGCTAATAAAAATTGCAGTAAAAAGTTGGGGAGAGGATATTGACTTTTCACTACTGAGTGAATTATCCTATGAGTTTACAGGGGAACAGAGAAGAATGCTTGATGCAGTTGAAGAAACTCTTGAAGACCTCAGAAACTACTATCCAAATGGAGTCCCTAGAGATGAGTTGGTGAGTGTCCTTGAGAAAAAGTTGGGTTCAAAAGATGCCGTGAGAAAGGCACTTACCCTTGCAACAAAAGTTAACCTAATTACAAAGATTTCAGGGGAAAGTTATATTCTCACAAGGGACACTTGAGTTTAAAACTCCACAAATCCCTTTATTGATGTTTTGACTATTGGTCTTTTGAGGCCTGTTCCATAAACTCATCTTGGGGAAAGAGGTGTAATATAAACTTGGTTTTTCTCTTGAAATATTCACCTTCAATATCACTCTTGTCCAAGAGCTCTGTTAATAATTCAAGCTGCTTTTCCACTCCTTTTATTGTTCCTAGAGCATCTTCCTTGTTTCCTTGTGGAATCAAAAGAAGCAGCTTTAGTTTTAGAGAATGTAGAATTTTGTGAACCCATGAGCATATTGGTTGTGGAACTCCTGAAAAATCCCATTCTTCCTCAACACTCCATATTTCCCATTTATCTCCAAATTTCCTGCTTTTGTTGTGTTCTCTAACTATGAGAATCTTTGGTTCCTTGCAGTTTGTGTATACAGTAAACTGAAGCCTCTCCTTATGAGTATGGTCTAATGTATCTCTCCCAAGCCTTAGATAACAAATACTCATATTCTTTGGCACTGATACATCATACTGATTAGTTCCATCTCCAATTAGGATTAATCTCAAGTTAGCAGGTTCATCCTCAATTACAATATTTGCATAGTCATCTAGAATTACAAAATCTGAATTCTTGACCATGTCATCACCATTAAGATAATGGGAAATTATGACTTAGGGCAGTTACACTTTTTGCTCTATATTTCTCAAATAGAATGCCACAGCACTGTCTATCCACATGCTCATGCTGAGGTCAAGTTTTTCTGCCCATGTTTTTATTCTTTTATGATTCACCTCACTTACTGAAAAAGTTCTTAGTGTTGTAATGTCCCCAGCCATGAAGTCAACATACCATTGTAAAAACTTCTTGAATTTGTCTATGTGGTTTATTGAAAAGTTCAAAGCTTTAATAATCACTTTGACCATTGGGATGCTACTTCTCTCAGAGTACTCCTTTAGAGACTTGTATGTTTCAACATACATGAGAACATTCAATTTTTTGTAACCCTCCTTTCCCATGATGTCACCACCATTAATTAATAGAACACTAATGACTTAGGGCATCAGAAAAGGTTATTTACTGCCTTATTGCAGTCATTGTGGTGGTGGGGTATAATGGACAAGGAAGTCCCTTTAACTACCTTTATCAAAAAAATCTAATTCCAAAAAATCAGATGAAACTAAAATGGAAAAAAGAATTAATAAAGTAGCAGACTTGATAGATAAAGAGCAATTAAAAACTTGGCTTTGGGATGCAGCAAATATCCTAAGGAACAGAGTTGATTACATGCCATACATACTAACCCTCTTATTCTACAAGAGATTATCAGATGTATATGAAGATGAGTATAAGGAGGTTTATGAGAGGGTCTTTAATCAGATGAAAGAAAAACTTGGAGATGAGAAAGCTAAGAAGATTGCTGAGATTGAAGCTAAGAAAAAGAGTTGGCATAAGTATCAGATACCAGAAGATTGCCTTTGGGAGAGAGTCAAGAACACTCCTGTAAACATTGGGGAGAAACTAAATGAAGTCCTCATGAAGATTGAAGAACATAATGAGAGCCTAAGGGGGCTTTTGACTAGAGTAGACTTTAATAGAAAGGATGTTCTCCCAGACCAGAAGTTAAAGCAACTAATTGACCACTTTGATAGATATAGAATTGGAAAAAATGTCAGCCCTGACCTCCTTGGAGAGGCTTATGAGTATCTTGTTGAGCAGTTTGCTCTTACAAGTGGGAAGAAGGGTGGAGAATTTTTCACCCCCAAAGAGGTTGTGAAAGTTCTTGTCAGAATCCTTGACCCTAAGGATTATGAAGAGGTTTATGACCCAGCATGTGGAACTGGTGGTATGTTGATAACTGCATACTACCACATAAAAGAGAATGGTGGTGACCTAAAGAAGACCAAATTCTATGGACAGGAACTCAATGACATGACCTATGTGATAGCCAGAGTTAACATGGTGGTTCATGACATTAAGAATGCTGACATAAGGCAAGGTGATACTTTCCTCAGTCCCCATTTCACAGAGGGTGGAAGGCTAAAGAAATTTGATGTGGTTCTTGCAAACCCCCCTTGGAATGACAAGAATCTGAAAGGCCTTGAAGAGAACATCAAGAGAGCTCCATTCAGTGGGGATAGATTTCCCTTTGGAATACCCCCCTTAGGAACCTCAGCTGACTGGCTGTGGATTCAGCATATGCTTGCAAGTGCAAGAGATGACACAGGGAGGGTAGGGGTAGTAATTGACAATGGTGCCCTCTTCAGAGGAGGGAAAGAGAAAGACATTAGGGCAAAGATTGTGGAAAAGGACTGGATAGATACTATAATTGCACTCCCTGAAAAGCTGTTTTATAATACAGGGGCTCCTGGTGTCCTGATAATATTCAGGAAGAACAAGCCTGATAATAGGAAGGGTAAGATACTTTTCATTAATGCCAGCCAGGACTATGAAGAAGGCAAGAGACAGAACAAACTTAGGCCTCAAGACATTGATAAGATTGTGGATGCATACAATGACTTCAAAAACATTGATGGTTATGCAAGAGTTGTCAGCTTGGAGGAAGTAAGGGAGAATGACTACAACTTGAATGTCACCCTGTATGTGACACCCATAATTGAAAGGGATGAAGTTGATATAGGGGAAGTATGGAGTAAAATTGAAACTCTTGAAGATGAGAGGGGTTCCCTTAAGGCAAAGATAGAGGAGTACCTTAAGGAGCTCCAGGTGATTTGATGGAGATTTTGAATATCATTTTTTCCTTCATTAATTACCTTGCCTCTTTCATTGCATTCATAGTGTGGGGAATTATTGGGGCAGTCAGCTTTGTGGTGAGCTTGCTGTCCTCAAGGGCATTTATAACATACATCCCTCATCCAGTTGTAGAATTGATAGGCCCTCTAGCTATGTTGTGGGTGGGTGCTGAAGTTGAAGAGTATTACACTCCAAGGCCTGTGATATTCCTGAATGCTATTGCTATAAATCTGCATTTTCTGGCCCTGGGATGGGATTCCATGTGGGTCAGGCTCTACATGAACTTAGGTCTTATTTTTGGGGGGCTTGCATGGTGGTCTTATGAAGAGGAGTTTAGCATGCATTCTACATTTTATGACTGGGCTAAATTGCTTTATGGTACTGGTACATGTGGCCTAGTGATACTTATGACATGGGTGTGGGAGCATTTATTTAGTGCAATACCCTAAAGGTGGTATTGAGATGGAAGAGAAACCAACACTACTCACTAGGCTGTGGCTCTTCCTTAGCTCATACATCCCCCTATGGGTTATACTGCTAATTCAGACATATGATGGGCCAAAAGGATTTCACACAATATTTTTTGGTTTGCTCAGTATATTTTCACTGCTATCACTACTTCTCTTTTTAAGAGTGGCAAGACAGAAACTAAATGTTGGTAAGGGTGAGAGGATTTGTGATAACTTTATTGTGGTTGATGAATATCAAGATATGAATCATGTGTACTTTGAATACCTGGTTACTTATGTTGTCTCCATGATGTCCTTTATTCCAAAAGACCAGGGAATGAGAAATATTTTGACATTTCTGGTGTTCATGCTCATGGTGTTTACTTTTTACCTTAGGGCAAACCTCATCTATGCCAACCCAGTGCTGGGTGCATTAGGGTATAATCTGTTCAGGGTAAAGAACAGGGAATCAGGTCATTGGGTATTATTAATAACCAGAAAAGATAAAATACTAATTGCAGATAAAACTAATCCAGAGAAAATTTGTGTGTCAAGTCTGTCAGGTAACATCTTCCTGGAGGTTGAAGACTGATGGATGAGCCTGAAAAGAGTAGGGTTCTTGCAAGGGGTCAAACAATTATAACCCTGAAGAAGTTTCATTCAAAGATTAATGAAGTTGCAGATATGACAGTTGATGTGTACCTTGTGGAGAGTACTGGCAAGAAGGCAAAAGACCCCAGAACTTGGTTCAGGACTCATAACCTGATTCTTCCCACCAGTTACAGAAGAAAGATTGTAAAGCTGTTTAACCAAAAATTCTTGAGGGTCATTAACAAGATATCAAAAGATGACACTGACTTCACTAACTTCTTTGATTATAACAGACCATTTTCAGGTGGGGTTGTCAGGTATATTGAACCACAACATATCCCAGGATTTGAGGTGATATGGAACCAAATAAGACAAGGGGGTTCCAAATCCTCAACATCAGCTAAAGGTGTAAAGTCTATTGTGGGGTATGTTCTTGATATACAGTTTAAAGATGGGGGTAGAGTGGCATTCTTTGTTAAAAATAGGAGGTCATTCATACTCAAGAAGAACAGCATCATGGTGGGGTTGTTTAGAAAACAACTGTCACTAGCAACTGATGATTACACTTCTATTCCATTGGCTATTGACTCAATTTATTTTGAGTTCCCAGATACTGATAATGATGGATGGTTACTGGTGTTGAACACAAGGTATTTTGAATCATTCTTCAAGTACTATGAGCACTACAAACAAATCACCCAAGAAACAATATCAAAACTCAAGGATTCTGGATTCATTGAGTTTGAAAATGAGGAGAAGGTCATGAAATATGCTCTCAGTACAGTTACAATATTTAGGACACTAACCCAACTACAGAAGAGCAAGTTTTTCAGCTTCATAACAGATGATGGAGTTGACACAGGTTCAGAAAGGTACAAAAATTTTGTCAATGACCTGCTAGACCAGCTGGATGTTCTTAGTGCAAAGGAGAGGCCAAACCTTAAGGTAACTGAAGATGATGACCATATCAGGATTAAGATTGAGGACAAAAAAGGCCTAAAGCAGTTCATAGAAATTTGTCAAAGAAAGTACATGGCAACTGTTAGTAGGAGGAGTGGAGTGGTTAGGCTTTATGAGGTAAAAGGTGGAGTGAGGGAACTTAAGCAACTCCCCCTTGATGTATGGTTAAGGACAAAGCCACAGGGTGAAACTGCATGAGTGATATGTTGGACAAATTTAGGGCTCTACTTGGGGAGGTACCCAAAGAGTGGAAAGTTGTTAAATTGAAAGACATAGCAGAGACCTTCATTAGTGGGGGTACCCCTTCCACTAAGAATCCTGAATATTGGGGTGGTGATATACCTTGGATTAGAAGTGTTCATATAACAAAGTACTATATTGATGAATCCTCAATTAAACAGCATATAACAAAGAAAGGATTAGAAAATAGTTCTACAAAAGTTGTCCCAAAGGGTAATGTAATAATAGCTACAAGAGTAGGAATTGGAAACTCTGCAGTAAACCTGATAGATGTAGCAATTAATCAAGATTTAACTGGAGTAATAATTGATACATCTAAGATAGACCCCTTCTTTTTAGTGTGGTACCTCCATTTGCCAAGGGTACTCATGCTTTTTGAATTATTTTCAAGAGGTACCACAATAAAAGGAATTCCAAAAAAGCATTTACAAGAACTTTATGTCCCTCTCCCATCACTCCCAGAGCAGAAGAAAATAGCTGAAATACTATCCACAATTGACAAGGCCATTGAGAAAACTGATGCCTTAATCCACCATTACCAGCAACTCAAGAATGCCTTAATGCAGAAGCTGTTCACTGAGGGGATTGGACATACAAGGTTCAAGTCAAGTCCCTTAGGGCAAATTCCTGCTGAGTGGGATGTTGTTAAATTTGGTGATATATCAGAGTTCAAAAATGGTATCAACTTCAAGGGAGATTTAAAGGGTGATGTTGGGATTTTAACTATTGATGTATTGAACATGTATGGGGAGGGTATTTACTTAGACATGTCTAATCTATATAGAGTGAACATGGAGGTCAAGGAGAACTATCTCCTTCAGAGAGGTGATATCTTAATTGTCAGGTCTTCCCTAAAACAAGAGGGAGTTGGATGGGCTTCCATGTTTAATGGATATCATGAACCAGTAACTTTCTGTGGCTTTTTAATTAGAGCTAGAATGAAAGAGGGATACAGAGATACAGTACTTCCAGAGTTCTTAGTGTACTATTTGAGAAGTGACATTAGTAGGAGTATGCTAATATCAACTTCTGGTAAAGTTGCTATCACTAACATAAGCCAAGGATTGCTAAAACAACTCAATATACCACTGCCTCCTCTAGAAGAACAAAAGAAAATAGCCCAGATTCTCATGACTATTGATAACAAGATTGAGGCTGAGATAAAAACAAAAGAAGAGCTTGAGAAACTCAAGCAGGGGATGATGGACAAACTTCTCACTGGAAAAGTGAGGGTTAAGGTGGGTGAGGAAAGTGGATAAGCTTGACCCAAAGATGGATAATTTGCTTGAGATATTGAAACAGGCTGAAGATGGTAAATTAGTCCTTCCCCAGTTCCAAAGAGACTTTGTATGGTCAAGGCAGGACATTAAGGATTTATTGGTTTCACTCCTCAATGGCTACTTTGTGGGCACATTCCTCTTCCTTAGAACAGACCCTACCCAACCACCATTTAAGTGGAGGCCAATCCAGGGTGTCAGTTTGCCAGTTGATGAAAATGGTAATTATATTGCAGAACCAGAGGCCATGATTCTTGATGGCCAGCAGAGGATAACATCACTCCACTATGTGTTCTATGCACCACCAAAAGAAGTTGTCACCCCAAAGTACACCAGCAGGAGATACCTCTTCTTCTTGAGGCTTGAAGAATTGGAAAAGGGTAATGTTGAGGATGCTGTGTTCAGTGTGAATGAAGATGATGCTAGGAAGTACTTGGACAAAAACTATCAGTTTGAGCACAAAATAGTTCCATTCACAGAGCTTTCTAACAAAGAAAAGTGGGAAGATTGGGTAGAGGAATTCATAGAGTATCATGTTGACAAATACATAGAGGAGAACATTGGTGAAGATGTTAGCTTTAAACAGGGTAGAGAACTGACTCAAGAGTACAAGAGGCAACTTAAGGCAAAGGCAGACCGCTGGGAGAAGTACATTAACAATCTCCTAGAGTTCAAGGTTCCAGTCCTTTACTTACCAAAAATTGAACCAGACAATAAACAAAAACTTGGTGAGGTCTGCACAATATTTGAGAAGATGAACAGCACTGGAGTTAGGTTATCAGTCTTTGACCTCTTGACTGCTAGGCTGTATAAAGATGATATTGACCTTCATAAAATATGGCAGGACACTGTTGATTCATTTGAGGGTATCAGAAAGTTGTCTGAGGACAACCCAGACCTCTTTAAAGTGTTGCTACTCAGGGCACTAGGCCTTATGAGAGTGCTCAGGGACAGGGATAAGGACAAGGGTGAGAAGGAGATTAGTGATGTTAAAAATAGGTCTTTAATTAATTTGTCACCAGTGGATTTTGAGTCAGATTGGTGGATTATGGCAAGGTATTTTGATAGAGCCATTGAGAGAGTTATGAGTACCAATCAAGATGGGTTTGGGGCATTCCTGCCAAAGTGGGTTCCTTACAAACCCATGCTCCCAGTTTTGGCAACACTCCTCTACTATGTGGAGGGTACTAAAGAGTTATCACCAATAGAAAAGAGCAAGGCTTACACACTAATAAAGCAGTGGTACTGGAGTTCAGTATTCACTGAGAGGTACAGCAGTGCTGTTGAGTCTAAGTCTTTGAGTGATACACTAGAGTTAATAAAGGCTTTCAAAGAGCCTGAATTCCTACCCTCAATGATTACTGAGGCAAGGACTAGAATTACCTCACTAAACTTACACACAGTCTCAAGAAGTGGAAGTGCAATTTACAGAGGCATTATGAACTTAATTGCATTGAACCATGCAAGGGACTTTCTCCAAGTTGATGCCATAGAATTCCATAACCTAGAAGACCACCACATATTCCCCCAGGCCTTCCTAAGGAGGCAAGGTTTTGGAGACAAAGACAAATCCAAGATTAATACCATACTTAATAGAACCCTCATCACTGATGAAACCAACAGGAAGATTTCAGCAACATCACCAAAAGAGTACATTAAATGGATTCCTGGTGATTTGGAAGAGGTTCTCAAGCCTCACTTTATTGATTCTGGGTGCATTGATGCTATGAAAGAGAACAATTATGAGAAGTTCCTGGAAAGGAGGAGGATGCTTATTTTAAACAAAGTGCAAGAACTTATAGGTGGGGGAGGGGAGGATGTCAACTCCTGAAGAGAGGATATCTGAGTATCCATTTATCAATATCCTGTCCAGGGAACTCGGCTGGGAGTATGTGCCTCCTTCAGAATTAAAGAAGGAGAGGGACTACAACTCAGCTCTTCTTAAAGACAGACTAATGAGGACCCTCCTTAGGATAAATGCTGGGAAGATATCTGAGGAAGATGCAGAGCAGATAATTAAAAAGCTGGAGTATCTCCCCCACACTATAGAAGGGAACAGGGAGTTTCTGGAGATTTTGAAGAATGGTCTTTCTTTCAAACCCAAAGGTTCAAAGTTCCACAGAACAATATGGTTAATTGATTATAAGAATCTTGGGAATAATGAGTTCTTGGTAACTAGGCAGTTCTATATTAAAGAGGGTGAGAATAGGAGAAGGCCAGACATTGTTCTGTTCATTAATGGAATTCCAGTTGTGGTGATTGAGGTCAAAAGCCCTACTACTGAAAGTGAAACCCTTGAAGTTGCATACCAGCAGATAAAAGATTATGAATCTGCTGTTCCCAAGCTGTTTGTTTTTAATCAATTCAACATCATCTCAGATTGGACTGAGGTTCTTTATGCTCCAACCTTTTCAGATGCCCCCTTGGACATGTGGGGAAGATGGAAAGACCCCTATCCTCACAAGCTTGATGTGACTTATTATGAAGACCCCATTAAAGTGACTGCATATGGTATGCTGTCAAAGGAGAACCTGATTGACCTAATTAGAAATTTCATATTCTTTAGGCATGAGAAAAATAAGCTTGTAAAGATTATATCTAGGTACATGCAGTTCAGAGCAACAAATAAAATCCATGACAGGATTCTCAGGACTTATCTTGGTGAGGGCAACAAAAAGACTGGACTTATATGGCACACCCAAGGTTCAGGAAAAAGTTTGACCATGTTTTTCACAGCTTGGAAACTATACAGGACAGAAGAGCTTGACAATCCAACCATTGTCATAGTGGTTGACAGAGATAATTTGGAACAACAAATGTTTGAGACATTCCAAAAGCACAAGTTCAATGTTAAGAGAGCCTCCTCAATACCAAAATTAATTGAGATGCTATACAATAATGAGAGAGGCATAATACTAACTACTGTTCAAAAGTTCCAAGAGCCTAGAGAATCAGAGGATAAGGAGAGAACAAGGAGATACAGAGAGATGTTTGAAGCCTTGAAGAGTGGAAACCACCCAGTAAACAAGAGGCAGAATGTTATAATTCTAACTGATGAGAGCCACAGGAGCCAGTATGGTGTGTTGGCTATAAACATGAGGGCCATGCTTTCCAATGCATTCATCTTTGGTTTTACTGGTACACCAATAGCAAAGGATGAGAGGAACACCTTTGAAAAATTCAACCCTCCAGGGGAATTATATTTGGACAGGTATTCTATTGAGGAGTCAATAAGGGATGGGTTTACAGTCCCAATTTATTACCAGTATAAGGGAGTCAAATATAAGGTGGACAAGGAGTTAGCTGACAAGTTATTTGAATCAGAGTTCTGGATGCTAGATGAAGAGACAAAGAAGAAACTCCAAAAGAAAGTTGACAGGAGGCTCCTACTTAAGCTCAGGAAAAGGATTGAGCTTGTTGCTAAGGATATTGCAGAGCACTACCAAAAATACATAGAACCATTGGGATTCAAAGGGCAAGTAGTTGCAGTAAATAGATGGGCTTGTGCTTATTACAAAGAGGAGCTGGATAAGTATCTCCCCCCAGAGTGGAGTGAGGTGGTGTTTTCACCAAGGGATGATGACCCACAAGAACTGAGGAAATATCATAAGAGCAAGGAGAAGATTGAAGAAATTGTTGAGAAGTTTAGGCATGGAGACACCCCTAAGCTCCTCATTGTAACAAACATGCTACTAACAGGGTTTGATGCTCCAGTAAATCAGGTCATGTATTTAGACAAATACTTGAGAGACCACAATTTATTACAGGCCATTGCTAGAGTAAACAGGCCTGCACCTGGAAAGGAGTTTGGATTAGTGGTTGATTATAGTGGGGTGTTTGAGAACCTGAAGGAGGTTCTTAATTTTTACCAAGAGGACATCAAAGGTGTGGCATACAATTATGACTCACTAAAAGAGGGCTTCAAGAACCTGTATAATGAACTTGTGGAATTTTTGGGTGGTGTTAACCAAGTTAATAAAAACACCCTTGATTACTTTGTCATTAACTACCTGAGAGACCCGGCTAGGGCCAAGTTCTTTGAGGAGAAATACCAGCAACTTGCAAAATTGTTTGAGTTCATTTCTCCAGACCCATTTTTGGCACCATATCTTGACACTTACAAGAAAATAACTGCCATTTACAAGGCCTATGTAAGAAAATACAAGGGTAAGAAGGGTAGGAAGTTCAGAGAGTATTATAAGAAAACTGAGAAAATAATTGAGAGGAGTGTGGAAGCCAAGGAAATTGAAGATAAATTCCCAGTAATTAAATTTGATGTTGACTACCTGGAGAAGCTGTCATCAAAGGTTAAGAAAGGGGAAGCTAATGACTCAAAACTTATTGACCTCACAGTGGTATTAAAGAAATGGTCTGAGAGAAACAAAAACAAAGGCCCTGCATATCAAAAGTTATCTGAAAGAATTGAGAAGTTGATAAAAAGAATCTATGAAAATGCTGAGAAAATACAGGAATTCAGCAAGCAACTTCATGAAGTAGCTCAGGAAGTCATTGAGATTGAGAAAGAGCCCATGAAATATGGTCTTAGTTCTGAGGAGTTTCTTCTGATGTCATTCCTTCATGAAAAACTAGGTGTTGATAAACAGACAGCAAGGAAGTATGTACTTGAACTGAAAGAGGAACTCAAAGGCAAAATGTTCAGTGGTTGGACTACTAGGGAGAGTGCCAGAGCTGAGGTTGAACAGAGTGTCAGATTGTTCTTGCTGGTTAAATTAGCTGAGAGAAACTTAGAACCTAGTGAGCTTGAAAGGACACTAGATACTATTCACCATGAGTTCTTTGAGCTGTTGGTAGAGAACTTTGATGAGGGTTGGAAGTGAGCATAGGCTTTTACTCAGATATCCCACTTTTAATTGAAGTTAGAGATGTCAAGTTAGCTAGGATAATAATTAGACCTGATGGTATTGTGAGGGTTGTGGTTCCTGCAGGATATGATGTGGAGCAACTATTATCCAAAAAGAGAGAATGGATTCTCCAACAACTCTCACAAATAGAACAGTATCAAAAAGTTGCATTGAGTGAGAACTTTTATCTCTTTGGGAAACCAGTTAGATTATATGTCAGGTACCATACTGGTCAAAGTAGCAAGTTGACCATTCTAAACCACAAGGTCATTTTATCTGTCCCTGAATCTAGAAGGGGACAGGAGATTAGCCTTCTTGAAAAGGAGCTTAGAAAACTACTCAGAAATAGGCTGAATGAAGTTCTAACCCAATATTCAAGACTTTTAGGGGTTAACTACAACAGAGTCTCAATAAAGAAGCACAGGAGTAAGTGGGGTAGCTGTTCTCATAAAAACAATCTTAACTTTAATCTAGCCCTTCTATCCCTTCCAGAGGATACCATGAAATATGCTGTTCTTCATGAGCTTGTCCACTTAATTGAGAAAAAACACACTAAAAAATTCTGGCTTATTGTTAGTTCACTGATTCCAGACTATAAAAAACATGAGAAAATTCTGGAGGAACACTGGATAATTGTGTGGAATAATGAAATTTGGAGAGAGTTATTGAATTTACCACTACCATCTGTTTCTGGGGTATGATGCTAGTCCATTTTGTCATCCCAAGAGTAAATTAATCTAGTAGAGAAATATTATATACAGGTATGCATTAATATGCATACTGGGTGGTTATCATGGTTAGAAAAGTCAGGACAACTGTACTTATCTCTAGGGAGCTTCACCAAAAGGCAAAGGAGAGGGGCATAAACTTGAGCAAGCTTCTTGAAAGGGCCTTGATGATAGAGCTAGAACTTCTAGAAAGTATTGACTTGAAAAGGGAGGAGCTCTTGAGGCAAAGGCTCTTAGAGGATAAAGTTAAGAATGGGGATGAAAGAGTGACTGATGGGATGATGAGTCTGGAGCCCCCTGATGGATGAGGAGGTTTCGCGGGGCTGACCAAAATGAAGCGCGTTATCTGCCGGGACCTTTACGAACGCATCGAGACCCTCGAGAGAACCATTGAGGAGCTTGAGGAGGAGATAATTGAGCTCAAAGCCCAGGTGAGGGCCAAAACGGAGGAGGCAACGTCCCTCGCCATAGAGAACCAGAACCTCCGCTACAAGCTTGAGCGCCTGAAGAAGACCCACGAGACAATGGTGGAGCTTCTCAAGAAGATGAAGTTCCCGGTAATACTCACCGATGGGGAGGAGTAAGTATCCAAGCTACTTGTCTTTCGCAAAATTTAAATACTGCATTGCTACATATTCAACAAGAATAAAATCTGTTCTTAGCACGGTGGGGTTTACAATAAGCTCAAACCTCGAGGGGGCGGGGGTTATGGGAAAACTGCTCAACGCCGTAGTGATTATCCTGCTTGCCGTCCTCGTGTTCCGGTTCAACGTAGGGGGCATGCTCGTAAACGAGAATGAGCCTGCATCGGGCCCTCCGATTGAGATGATTCTGGAACTGCCGGAGCCGGAGGGGCAGAGCCTCGAGGTAACCATCAACGCTACAACCGATGAACTCGAGGGTCTGAGCCTCGCGATACTGAACGTCAGTGAAACGTTGCCCGTGGATGAGGTGACTCACCTGGTTTCCTCCCTCGCCATGGTGATATTTGCCGTTATAATCCCCATGGTGCTGTTCGTGCACCTCGCCCTCAGCGTCGCGACGAGGTGAACTTTTCTTTTGTCTTTCTATATGCTGTGTATTGAGGTAATCATGTGCTCATTCTGTTCCGTATCTTATTTAAGTTACTGCACAATGTTATGGAAAATTATTCAGAAAAGCGGTTCCTTGCTGCAAATATTTCAAAGTTTCCAGGCAAACGTTTGTGGTATGTGCAACAACTGTTGCATGTTTGCCAAAGTCCGCCGATTGGTCATAACATCATGTTAAATTCTTATTCGTTTTTACCCTTAATACGCAAAGTTTAAATACCAGAATGGCACAGTGATTATGGTACTGTTTTGAATAACATGCCCCCTTAAGTAAGACGTTATGAGTGGCTGGATGGAGGGGGATTGATGAGGCGTTCGAAGGAACGGATTGTAGCGGATATCATCAGGTCTACCAACGGTAAGGGGGCCACCAAGACCCAGATTGTCTACCGATCCAATCTGAACTTCAAGCTGGCACAGCGCTACCTCGACCACCTCGTGGAGAGGGGCTACCTCAGGGCGGAGCAGAGGGGCAGGCACACGATTTACTTTGCCACGGAGAAGGGAGAGGCCTTTTTGAAACGTCTGTCCGAGATAGAGAGGGAGATTGAAAGCATGTTCGAATAAGCCCCCCTAAAATAATTCCCTTCTTCCAGGACTTTAAGTTTGTCGCTGAACATTGTTACGTATTTTGTGTACGTAATGCCGTTTCTTTCTCCTTAAATACGGGCGCTTTTATATAGTATATCTGGCGGGGCGTTGCCCCGCCAAACGCAAAACGGGGGTAGGTAGGTATGAGAACGGCTTTGCTGGCCATGTTGTTGGTAGGTATTGTGGCGGTTGCCATCGGGGCAGGGACGTGGGCTCAGTTCACCAGCAACACCGCTGTGGACAACAACGAGATAGCAGCGGGCACTTTTAATCTCGTAAACGATACAGGTACGTTTACCTTCAGCAACATCTACCCTGGATGGGAGAACTCTACAACCATAACTATCGAGAACACCGGTAGCCTGCCTGGATACTTTAACTTGACCATTGAGAACGCTGCTGGTAACCAGGAGATGCTTGACCACCTTCAAGTCTCAGCTGACGGAGGCACCACTTGGTATTATGTGAAGGACAGCCCCCAGTTGATTACTGGACAGCATATTGGAGCCGGAGCTACTGTTGATGTGACCCTCATGTTTAAACTAGACATTGAGACAGGCAATGCTGCCCAGGGTGGGATCGTCACGTTTGACGTGAAGGTCTACGGCGCTCAGGACGTCGATAACGACTCGAGCACCCTAGAGTGATCCCCCAATTTACCTTTTGAATTTATCAGGGGGTATCAGAGATGAAGAGCATTGCAGTGGCTCTACTCCTCATCGGCCTTGTAGTTGCAGGGGCCGGGTACGGCACTTGGGCAGTGTTCATAAGTGATACTTCCATTGAGAACAACCAAGTTCATGCAGGGACTTTAACAGTTTATGTCAGGGACGGAGAAGAAAGTGCTGACGGGCAGTGGATACTATATGGAAAAGCCTACCCAGGGCTTGAACCAGTAGGTGACAACGCGGAGGGTCACATGAAAATCCTTAACATAGGCACACTCCCAGCAAACCACACAGAGATCGGCTTTGAGTTTAAGTGTTACGAGGACGACGATGGAGACATATTTGTGAACTTCGACCCAAATGATCCGGATAATTGGAACTTCACAATTGATCCATTTAAGTGGAGGGCTGGGCCTTCGTCCGACACAAACCAGAGTGGAGTAGGCAACTGGCTAGACGACATTGTAGTAAATAGTATTGAAATATCCTTGTACAAAAAGACTGCATTTGGGGAATTCAAACTAGAGGAGATGAGCCTTGATGACATCATAGCTCAACTCGACAGCAACCACGATGACAATATAACTTTCAAAGAACTTTCAGAAAACATCTTAAAAATACCCTTTGCACCAGCTCCAACTTTTGGTGATACTACCATCAACACTGGAACCCAGTACATACAGATTCAGATGAAGTACAAATTCAGCATACACTCCAACACTCTAAGCAACAACCAGAACGACTGGCAGGGTGACGTTTGCAACATGATCATACACGCGGCTTTGGTGCAGACGGACACCCCACTCTGGACAAACGGCTTTGGAATGGAAACCAATCTTCCATCCCCATGACGGAGCCCGAGGCCGATGAGGCGCCTTGACCCTTTCTTTCTTTTACTCGCCCTCGTGGCGGTACTCTACCTCAACGTGGCCTACAACCTGGTTACCGGTGCCAGGCCCTCCGTGGAGCCCTCGTGGAACGCCACGCTCAACGTGACGCTTCCCAGGCTTGAGCTCTCCCCGCGGGCCGCTGACCTGCTCTACGCCGCGTTGATGAGCTTCGTGTTCGTGATGTTCCCGATAATGGCTCTAATCCACGTGGTCTTGAGCGCATCGAGGTGATTCGAATGTTCAGGCGGCTCGTCCTCACGGTCGTAATCCTCTCCACCCTTCTCGCCTATCTCAACCTTTCAACATTCTCCTACTTCTCCGACACTGTCACGATAGAGAACGTCACCATAACGGCCGGCACATGGGAGGACGAGCCGGAGGTTGATGTCCTCTACTCCTGTCCCATCCTGCTCCTCACCTGCGGAAGGGAAAAGGATAACTTTAAGGCCGTCCCCGGCGGATGGAGGGAAGTCCCCGACGCAAAGAGCCTCTTCGGCGGGCAAACGCCCCAGTGCCACCGGGAGTGCGACGCCCTTCTGACGAACATATGGCTCCGCCCGGAGGGAAACATCACCCTCGAGAGGGTCGAGATTGAGTGGACGGGGGGCGGAGAGCTGGGGAAGTTCCGCGTGGGCGGTTTTGTGGTGAGGGACATAGGCCAGTCATCACCGGCATCCTTTGAGGTCGGGGCGGAGCTTGAGGATGGGGAGTGGTACCCGCTTGTCTTCAAATTTGAGGACATGAAGCTCCGGAGAAAGTACTCCTTTAACGTAACCTTTATTTTCTCCGGAAACTACACCAGAACCATAAACTTCACACTGGGTGGATGAGCATGAGGCTAAAGCCCCTCGTCCTTCTCCTCCTCGTATCCCCAGCGCTGATTTTTCTCGCCTACGTTCCGAGGCTCACGCCCATGGTGGTTCTGAGCGGCTCGATGGTTCCACTCTTCAACCCCGGGGACATAGTGCTCCTCGAGCGGGTTAACGGGAGCGAGGTTCATGTTGGGGACGTGGTTGCATTCAGGCCCCCCGGCGCGAGGGACGAGAACACCTTCGTGACCCACAGGATAGTGGGAATCGTTGAGGAGAACGGGACGAGGTACTTCAGGACGAAGGGGGACAACAACGAGGACGAAGACCCGTTTCTGGTTCCCGGGGAGAACGTTTACGGAAAAGCCGTGTTCTCGCTCCCCTACCTGGGCTACCTGACGAGGCACAACCCCAACAGGCGCGAGAGGCTCGCCTTTTACTTCCTCACCGTCCTCGTACCTGGTGTGATTCTAATCCTCGGCGAGCTCCCTAAACTGCTCTACTACTCCCCGAGGCTCGAGCGCGAAGCGTTGAAGCTCTCCACGTGGAACTCCAGAAAGGTGGAGGAGCTAAGCCCCCTCCGGCTTCTAACCGTTTTCGTGGTTTCTCTCGTCGTCTTCACGCTCCTGCTGACCCCCTCCTACGAGGGTGGTTTAAACGGGGGAAGGCTCCCCGTCCTCCTGCTCGGGGCGGGGGATACCGGCTACGTCTATCTCCCTCCGGGGGAGGCTTTTGACGGGAAGTTTGGAGTTGCCGTAAACGCCGTCCTCCCCGTAATGTGGCTCGTGAGGGCTTATGGGGTCAATCCTTTTATAGTAAGAGCGCTCAACTTAATACTATCCGGCATAACAACGCTACTCCTCCATCCCATCTGGCTCAAAGAGGAGCCAAAATTCAAACTGAGCCGGAGGAGGAATAAGTATGCGGTTAAGAGAGTACCGTCTCCTAAGCGCGGTTAAAGCCTACGGACTCCCCCTCGTCGTCCTCTTCATTATTCTCTCCGCGTACTTCGCCTACGCCTACGCTCAAACGCCCGCAGTGGCACGGAGTAGCCGCACCGTAAGCGAGCCCTTCTACAGCTGGAGCGGGGGACTCTCGGGAGGAGGCATCATAACGGCAGAGAACCCGCTTTGGCCCGTGGGCTCGGAGGTATCGCTCCCCCTGTACCCCACGGACGTATCGGAACTGGCCGAGCTCAACTTCCACTTCGAGGTCTCCGGGAAGGATGTGAACCTTGAGTTCAACCGCGAGCTCAAGGTGGTGTACTACATAGCCTACGATAACCACCGTGTCATCGAGGAGACCTACGCCTCGGTCTCTAATGTGAGCAACGGCCAGGGGTTCGCGGATGAGCTGAGGCTCAACATCACGGACATAGCGAAGCGGATAGCGGAGACGCGCTCCGTCCTTCGCCTTCCGAGGGAAACGGCGGGCGTTGAGATAGTGGGCACGGTGCACTACTCGGGCACGGTGGGGGGTAGGGGCATTAGGGGCAACCAGACCTTCAGGGGCGAGATAAAGTTCCCCTACGAGGGATTCTACTCCATAAGCGGCGACGCCAAGAACGGGACCATTACAAGGAGCAGAACCGTAACGGAGAGCTATCCCGTGAACGGCAGGAAGCGCGCCATCCTCCTTACGCTATCGGGCGTTTTTGGAATTCTCGCGCTGACTTCCCTTATCGTCTGGCGGCGCTTTGATCCGGAAACTTACAGCGTCCGGGAGCTTGAACTCCTGGAGCAGGAGGCCAAGCTCGCCAAGTGGGTGAGCAGGGGAAGGCTGGAGAACTTTGAGAGCACCACGAGAATCAAATTCGAGAGCCTTAGGGACCTTGTGGATGCCGCAATAGACATGAACGCCCGCGTCCTTTACGACAGGAAAAACGGCACGTACTTCTTCCTCCACGAGGGCATCCTCTACTACTACAGCAGGCCGAGCTTCAGGCAACTCAAGAACCGACCAAAACATTAATTAGCTCTCCCTACTTTTTTGGGTTAGCAGAGAGGTGAGTGGCATGGATATGAGCACGAGAATGTTTAAGGAAGAGGGATGGATAAGGAAGCAGTGCCCGAAGTGCGGCAAGTTCTTCTGGACGCTCGATCCGGACAGAGAGACCTGCGGGGACCCGCCGTGTGACGAGTACTCGTTCATAGGAAAGCCGGGGATTCCGAAGAAGTACACGCTGGAGGAGATGAGGGAGAAGTTCCTTAGCTTCTTCGAGAGGAAGGGCCACGGCAGGGTGAAGCGCTTCCCTGTCCTTCCGCGCTGGAGGGACGATGTGCTCCTCGTTGGGGCTTCAATCATGGACTTCCAGCCGTGGGTCATAAGCGGCGAGGCCGACCCGCCTGCGAACCCGCTCACAATCAGCCAGCCGTCCATAAGGTTCACGGACATTGACAACGTCGGAATAACGGGAAGGCACTTCACGATATTCGAGATGATGGCGCATCATGCGTTCAACTACCCGGGCAAGCCGATATACTGGATGGACGAGACCGTTGAGCTTGCCTTCGAGTTCTTCACAAAGGAGCTCGGCATGAAGGCCGAAGATATAACCTTCAAGGAGAACCCGTGGGCGGGCGGTGGAAACGCGGGACCGGCCTTCGAGGTTCTCTACCGCGGCCTCGAGGTGGCAACGCTCGTCTTCATGCAGTACAAGAAGGCCCCGGAGAACGCCGACCCGAGCCAGGTCGTCGAGATAAAGGGTGACTTCTACGTCCCGATGGAAACTAGGGTTGTTGATACGGGCTATGGTCTGGAGAGGCTCGTTTGGATGAGCCACGGCACTCCGACGGCCTACGACGCGGTTCTGGGTTATGTCGTCGAGCCCCTCAAGAGGATGGCCGGAATAGAGAGGATAGACGAGCGCATTTTGATGGAGAACTCTCGCCTGGCTGGAATGTTCGACATAGAGGACATGGGCGACCTTAAGTATCTCCGCGAGCAGGTCGCCGGTAAAGTCGGCATAAGTGTCGAGGAGCTTGAGAAGGCGGTAAGGCCCTACGAGCTGATCTACGCGGTAGCCGACCACACGAAAGCTTTAACCTTCATGCTGGCCGATGGAGTCATCCCGTCAAACGTGAAGGCCGGCTACCTGGCGCGCCTGCTGATAAGGAAGAGCATAAGGCACCTCCGCGAGCTCGGACTCGAGGTTCCGCTCGCCGAGATAGTGGCGATGCACATAAAGGAGCTCTCGCCCACTTTCCCAGAGTTCAAGGAGATAGAAGATGTTATCCTCGACATAATCAACGTCGAGGAGAAGCGCTACCAGGATACCCTCAAGCGCGGAAGCGACCTCGTGAAGAGGGAGATAGCCAAACTCAAGAAGGCCGGAAAGGAGGAGCTCCCGCTTGAGAAGCTCATACTGTTCTACGAGAGCCACGGATTAACTCCGGAGATAGTGGCGGAGGTCGCGGAGAAGGAAGGGGTGAAAGTAGAGATACCCGACAACTTCTACACCCTGGTCGCGAAGGAAGCTGAGAAGACCGAGAAGAAGATGGCCGCTGAATACGTGGTGGACTTCGAGCTTGTCAAAGACCTCCCCGACACGAGGACGCTCTACTACGAGGACCCCTTCATGAGGGAGTTCGACGCGAAGGTTCTCAGGGTGATTGACGACTGGGCCGTTCTAGATGCCACGGCCTTCTACCCCGAGGGCGGCGGCCAGCCCTACGACACCGGAACGCTCGAGGTGAACGGGGAGGAGGTCAAGGTAACCAACGTCCAGAAGATAGGGAAGGTCATCCTCCACAGGGTTGAGAAGCCAGAGCTCTTCAAGGAAGGAACCGAAGTCCACGGAAGGCTCGACTGGGAGAGGAGAATCCAGCACATGCGCCACCACACGGGGACCCACGTCCTCATGGGTGCGCTCGTTCGCGTTTTAGGAAAACACGTCTGGCAGGCCGGAAGTCAGATCACCACCGACTGGGCCAGGCTCGATATAAGCCACTACAAGCGCATAAGCGAGGAGGAGCTCAGGGAGATTGAGAGGCTCGCCAACAGGGCGGTGATGGAGAACAGGCCAGTGAAGTGGGAGTGGCTCCCGAGAACCGAGGCGGAGATTAAGTACGGCTTTAGGTTGTACCAGGGTGGAGTAGTGCCGGGAAGGGTGATAAGAGTGCTCAACATCAAGGACTGGGACGTCCAGGCCTGCGGTGGAACTCACCTTCCGAACACCGGTCTCATCGGCCCCATAAAGATACTGAGAACCGAGAGAATCCAGGACGGCGTTGAGCGCATTGTGTTCGCCGCAGGCGAGGCCGCCATCAACTGGATGCAGGAGAGCGAGAGAATACTCAAGAGGACCGCCGAGACCTTCCGCGTTCCGGTTGAGAAGGTACCCGAAACAGCGGAGAGGTTCTTCAACGAGTGGAAAGAGGCAAGAAAGGAGGTCGAGAAGCTCAGGAAGGAGCTGGCCAAGCTTCTCGTCTACGAGCTTGAGAGTGAGGTCGAGAGGATCGGCGAGGTCGAGTTCGTAGGGAAGGTCGTGGAAGGGGCCATGGACGACCTCAGGGAAGCTGCTAACAAGCTCAGGAAGGAGAAGCGCGTGGTCGTGCTGATAAGCAGGGAGGGCCACTTCGTTGTTGCAGTTGGAGACGGCCTTGAGGTTAAAGCGGGCGACCTTGCGAAGGTAATAACGAGCGTCGCCGGTGGCGGCGGTGGAGGAAGGAAAGAACTTGCCCAGGGCAGGATAAAGAACCCGCTCAAGGCTGAGGAAGCCATAGCCGAGGTGAAGAAGAGCCTCGGCTGACCCCAAATTTTCTTTCTCACTCCGTTTTTCTGTACTTCACGACTATCGTCTCGTTGGTTCTCCAGAAGGGCAGTTTGTGGGCTTTGATCTCGATTTTTGCGGAGCCTTTGCGGTGGACGACCTCGTCCGTTAGCTTCCCTGGCAGCTGGAACTGGATGTATATCTCCTCTGGAAGCTCGTCTTTCTTAACCGTGACCTTGAACTCCCCGGTTCCCTTTATGTTCTCCTCACCGTAGCGCACGAGGTAGGATGTACCCTCGGGGAAGATTATCTCGAGGTCGAAGCCGTCAACGTAGGGCTCGACCTTCAACCCGAAGAGGCCCGCCCCATCGGGCGTTACGTAAGTCACGCTCTCGTTCTTCACGTAGAAAACGTCCATGTACGAGAAGCTCGCCGGCGGTAGCTCCGCCGTCTCAACGGCGTACGCCAGGAGGGCGAGTGTTATTAGTGTGAGTATGATGAGTGCTTTGTTCATCCTTCATCACCAAAATGGTTTTGGAGGGGGAGATATATAACCTTTCTTCACAGCCCCGTGGGGTCGTCTATGAAGATAGCATCCAGCCCAAGGCGCCCCCTGAGGACGTCCATGAGGGCCTTAACGCCGAGGGTCTCCGTCTTGTAGTGGCCGGCAACAAGGACGCTCTGCTCCATATCCTGCGCCGTCAGATAGTCCGCGTGGCCGAACTCCCCCGTGATGAGGAGGTCTATGCCCCTCCGGTGGGCCTCTTCGAGGGCGAAGGCACCCTCTCCGCTGACCGCCCCGACGGTTTTGACCTCCCGCTTTCCGAACTCGTAGGTTTTTACCTCCGTGTTGAGCTTTTCCGCGATTATCTGGGCGACCTTCTCCATCGGCTGGGGCTCATCGAACTCCCCCCAGAAGCCCACGCTTAGCCCCCTGTACTCTCCAAAGGGTCCCTTGGGTTCAAGGCCGAGCAACCCGAGGAGTCCAACGTTGTTCCCCACCTCCGGATGGGCATCGAGGGGGAGATGGGCCACATAGAGGTTAATTCCAGAGGAGATGAGCGCCTTCAGGCGTTTGTAGTGTATCCCCGTGACGTAATCTATGCCCCCCCAGATCATGCCGTGGTGGACTATCAGCATGTCGGCACCGCCTTTAGCGGCCCTCTCGATGGTTCTGAGGGTAGCATCCACGGCGAAGGCCACCCTCTCCACTTCCTCCTTCCCCTCGACCTGGAGGCCGTTGCTCGATTTGTCCGGATACGCGCTTATGTTGAGGTACCCATCGAGAAACTTCACAACTTCGTCGCGCTTCAAGTTCCCCACCACCTCTAACTGGCACAACCAACTTAAAAATCATCGTCCCCATCGAGAGAGAAGGCCTTTTTCCCGAGCTCATAGACGTTCCCCTTGAAGACGATGCAGCTCCCCGGACAGATTTTCTTCAGGGGGCAGCTCTCGCATGATGGGCCTATCTCGACCCTCTCGATGTAGCCGAGGCTCTCGAGTATCTTCAGCATCCCATCGACCTCTTCGGTACTGGTGTTCAGCCTCTCCGCCAGCGCCTCCGGTGTTCTGACGCCGCTTTTTATGAGCTCTAGGGCTTTTTCGAGCTTACCCATCCTTTCACCAGCCCATAAGGGTGCCTAGGTGATAGACGAGGACGCCTATGATCGTCGCGAGGGTGAGGTTGTAGAGGGTTGCCACGCCCGCCCATTTGCTCCCCGCTTCCGCCCTTATCGCCCCTATGGTCGCTATGCACGGGATGTAGAGGGTGGTGATGAGGGCCAACACGAAGGCCTGCAGGGGCGTCATGGCGGTTCTCATAAGGCTCACCAGGGCGGCGTTCTCCTCTCCAACGCCGTAGATAACCCCGTAGGTGGCGATAACGTTCTCCTTCGCTATTATTCCGAAGATTAAGCTCACCGCGGCCCTCCAGTCGAGCCCCATGAGCTTCGTGATGGGCTCGAGGGCCATGCCGATCCTCTCCGCGTAGCTCCCGCCGCTCCCCATTGCCACGGGGTAGTTGCTAAGGTACCATATCGCTATCGCGCCTACTAGGATAACCGTCCCCGCCTTTCTCAGGAACTCCTTGCTCCTCTCCCATGAGTGGATTATGGCCACTTTCCACGAGGGGACCTCGTATTCGGGAAGCTCTATGACGAAGGGGCTCTCCTCACCCCTGATGACGAACTTTCCGAGGATCAGGGCGGAGAGGAGGGCAATGAATATGCTGACGAAGTAAATCCCCACGGCCACGAGGGAGGCGTGCTCCTCGAAGAACGCCCCCGCGAGGAATGTTATAACGACCATCCTGGCGCTGCAGGGCACGAGGGGGTTCACGAGCATGGTGATGAGCCTGTCCCTCTCGTCCTCGAGCGTTCGGGTGGCCATTATCGCCGGCACGTTGCACCCGAAGGCGAGCACCATCGGGATGAAGCTCTTGCCGGGCAGGCCGAACTTCCTCATTATGCGCTCCATAACGACCGCTGCCCTCGCCATGTAGCCGGAGTCCTCGAGTATGGACATACCAACGAAGAGCAGGAACACGAGGGGGAAGAAGCTCAGGACGGAACCAACGCCGCCTATTACGCCGTCAACTATTAGCCCCCTCAGTGTCTCGCTCCCTATGTGCTCTCCCACGGTCGTCCCGAGGGAGGCGAATGAATTATCCAGGAACTCCTGCATCGGCGTTCCAAGGGTGAACACGAACTTGAAAAGGGCGTAGAAGACAAGTGCCAGGCTCAGGAGACCCCAAATGGGATGGGTCAGAACCCTGTCGAGCTGGTCGTTGAGGGTTGTTCCTTCGGCTCTCTCGTGGATCACGAAGCGGTGCATTAGGTTGTCTATGAACTCGTACTTCTGGCTGGCTATTATCAGGTCGAGGGGGCGTTTGTACCTCGCCTCAACCTCGCCTATGTGCCCGAGGATTTCGTCCATCTTGTCCTTCCCGAGGTGGCGGAGGACGAGCTTTATCACCTCGCTGTCCCTGGAGAGGAGCTTTATTGCCAGCCAGCGGAGGTTGTAGCGGGCTGAAAGCGGGGTGTTCTCAAGGGCCCTGCTAACGTGCTCTATCTCCCTCTCTATCTCCGGCTCGTAGGTGGGTATGATGGGCCGGGTTTTTATTCCTCCCTCCGCCATGGCAACGATTGTCCTCTTGAGCTCCTCGATCCCCGTGCCGTCCCTGGCGTTGGTGACTATCACGGGAACCCCGAGGAGGCGCTCCATCTCCTTCACGTCAATCTCAACGCCGTTCTTCCTGGCCACGTCTATCTTGTTGAGCACCACTATGACCCGCTCGAGTCCGGTCTCGAGTATCTCCATCGTGAGGAAGAGGTTGCGCAGGAGGTTGGAGGCGTCAACGATGTTAACGACAACATCGGGGTTCCCCTCGATGAGGAAGTTCCTGGCAACGAGCTCGTCTATGGAGTTGGCCATGAGGGAGTACGTTCCGGGGAGGTCAACCACGAGAAGCTCCTGCCCCCTGTACTCCATAATCCCCTCCTTCTTCTCCACGGTGACGCCGGGCCAGTTTCCCACGTGCTGCCTGAGGCCGGTCAGGGCGTTGAATATAGTGGTCTTTCCAACGTTGGGGTTCCCGGCGAGCGCCACGACCTTGAGCATCACACCGCCCTCCTGACTATAACCTTGTCCGCGAGTCCCCTCCCTATCGCGAACCTCGCGTTGTCCACGGCCAGTATTATGGGTCCATGGGGGTTTATCCTCAGAACCCTGACCCTCGCGCCGGGCACTATGCCTATGGAGGTGAGCTTCGACCTTGCCCTCGGCCCCCCGACTATGTCCACCACAACTCCGCCCTCGTTCTCACCAAGCTGACTTAAACGTACGTTCATGAGCGTCACCGTTAGGTTTCCCTAATACACTCTTACAGTAACTCGAAGGCCTTAAAAAGATTTGGTGAGTCTAAAATCCCTGGATGGTTCGAAAATGGAAAACAAAGGGTTATGGAAAAGCACATGGTGGGGCCGGCAAACCCTTTTAAACCCCCCGCCGTACCCCCTCACATGGACGGAGAGGCCTACAAAAAAGCGTGCGAGGAGATTGCCGCTGCGATAGTGAGGGGAGAGGTTAGGGACAGGAAGGCCCTAAACAGGCTTAAGATAAAGGTCTCCGGAAAGTACCACCTCTCAAAGATTCCCTCCAACTCCGACATACTTAGGGCTATGGACGGGAAAGATAGAGAGCACTTCAGGGAGCTCCTCAAGAAGAAGCCCGCCCGGACGATAAGCGGCGTGGCAGTGGTGGCGATGATGACGCAGCCCTTCCCGTGCCCCCATGGGAGATGCATCTACTGTCCGGGAGGGCCGAGTGAGGGTTCCCCCCAGAGCTACACGGGAAAGGAACCCTCCGCCCTTAGAGCGGTTCAGAACTCCTATCATCCTTACCTCATCATGATGAACCGCCTCAAGCAGCTCTACGACATAGGCCACGACGTGGACAAGGTCGAGGTCATAATCCAGGGGGGAACTTTTCCGGCCGTTGATCTGGATTACCAGGAGTGGTACATTAAGTGCGCCTTCAAGGCCATGAACGACTTTCCCCACTTCAAAGACATCGAGAACCTCGAGGATAAGCTCAGGAAGGCCGTAATCGAGGGGGAAATAAGCGACGACCCTGCCTTCAGGAGCGCCTGGGAGAGAACCCACTCGAAGCCCTACTACTACCTCGAGGACGAGCAGAGGCGGAACGAGAGGGCAAAGGTTAGGATGGTGGGTCTGACCATAGAGACGCGCCCCGACTGGGCCTTCGAGAGGCAGATAGACAGGATGCTCAGGCTCGGCACAACGAGGGTCGAGCTCGGCGTCCAGACGGTCTTCGACTTCATATACGAGCGCACGAGGAGGGGCCACACCGTGGAGGACGTGGTCAGGGCCACCCAGCTCCTCAGGGACGCGGGTTTGAAGATCAACTACCACATGATGCCAGGCCTTCCGGGGAGCAGCTTCGAGAGGGATTTGTACTCCTTCAGGGCCATCTTTGAGGATTCTCGCTTCAGGCCCGACATGCTCAAGGTCTACCCAACGCTCGTGACGAGGGACACGGTTCTCTACCGCTGGTACAAAGCTGGAAAGTACAGGCCCTACACGACGGAGGAAGCGGTTGAGCTTCTCGTTGAGGCCTACAAGTTCTTCCCCAAGTGGGTTCGCGTGATGAGAATACAGAGGGACATCCCGGTCCAGCTCGTTGAGGCGGGTGTCAAGCACTCGAACCTCGGGCAGCTTGTCTTCAACGAACTCGTAAAGCGCGGGATACGACCAAGGGAGATAAGGTTTAGGGAAGTCGGTCACCAGATGCAGAAGTTTGGGGTTCAGCCGGAGATGGAGCACATAAAACTCCTACGCGAGGACTACGATGCCGCTGGAGGGAAGGAAATCTTCCTCAGCTTCGAGGACGTTAAGAACGACATCCTCATCGGCTTCATTCGCCTTAGGATTCCGAGCGAGAAGGCACACAGGAGGGAGATAAACTGCTGTCCCTCCGCTATTGTCAGGGAGCTCCACGTTTACGGCCCGCTGGTTCCGATAGGCGGAAAGCCTAAGTACGAGTGGCAGCACCGCGGTTACGGAAGAGAGCTTTTAGCGGAGGCCGAGCGTATAGCCCGGGAGGAGTTCGAGGTTAAGAAAATGCTCGTCATAAGCGGCGTTGGGGTTAGGAACTACTACAGGAAGTTCGGCTACAGGAAGAACGGTCCCTACGTCGCTAAACGGCTCGATAAGGGGTACGCGGACTACCGGGTGGATGAAAAATTCGATGCACACCTAAATACCTGAAGGCATTTTCTTTTACACCTTGGTAAAGCTTAAATACATGCCCTCCTTAATACTTACGGTGGTGGACAATGTCCAAGAGGAATAGGATGTCCTCGGAGACGAAGTTCCGTATAAAACTCTCAATATTCCTTGTCGTTACGGCGGCGGTTCTTCTAACGCTCGTGGTGTACCCCATCATATCCAGCAACCCCAACCCCTTCGAGGTTACATCCCCCAAGGGGCAGGTAGTTCTGGCGGAGAACCTCAACCTCATGGGAGTTAACTACACCGATGCCGTCGTCATGACCAGTAAGAACAACCTGCTGGTTCTCAAGGGGAACGACGTCTCCGATGAGCCCGTTAAGATAAGCGTCCTCACCCCGGGCTGGTGCATTGACCTCTGGACGTGGGAGGGAGCATCAAAGGGATGGATGATGAAGTACAACTGCTCCCGTGAGATAGAGCTCAGTACCTACGCCTTCAGGAAGAGCCCCGCCCACGAGGCGAAGGATGTTTTCTACTGGTACCTCGACTCGGGAAGGGCGATAATCTTCCACAAGAACGGCCCCGTTGAGAACGGCGAGCTCGTCAACATGACGGTCTCCTACGGAGAATACACCGGAGACGCTTACTTTAGGGTCTCCACAGATAGCTGATAACGGTGGTACGCATGTCAAACCCTCTATCCAAACTGTTGAAAAGGATATCCCTACTGCTGAAAAGGCTATCCTTCGAGGCCAAACTCGCAATCTTCCTTGTTACCGCGGCAACACTCATAATCGTCGCCATAGCCTACCCGATAGTGAGCAACGAAACGGTTCCGTTTGGCGTGGCCGCCCCTAGGGGCCAGATACTCATCCTCGAGAACATAACCATAGGGAACTACCACCAGGAGAATGCCGTTGACCTCTGGGGTGTGCTGACCCTCAAGGGGAGCAAGGACTACGGGGACGAGGTTACCCTCTCCATCTCGGAGCCCTGGTGCTTTGACCTCCTCTACTGGAACGGGCAGACCTACGCCGTGAAGGCCCGGTGCGTCCAGAACGTCACCATGTCCCGCTACGCCTTCCTTCAGACTGGCAGCCACTACTGGTACCTCGAGAGGGGCTACCACCTAATCGCCCACAGGACAGAGGGGGAACCCAGCAACTACGAGCGCGTATACATAGCGGCCAAGTACGGGCCTGAGGTCGGGGAGGGCTCATTCACGGTGGCCTTCCCGAGGGAGTGAGGGTGATGCGCTTCAAGCCGGTTCCCTTTTTGGAACCAGTGCCGTTTAAGTGTCTCAACTGCCTCGACTGCTGCAGGGGGAGGTGGATATACCTCACGCGGAGGGACATAAGGGGCCTCATGGAGCTTGGAAAAGACCCCTCGGAGTTCATGGTGCTCTCGATGGAGGAAAAGCCCCGCTTCGTGCTCAGCGTCAGGGAGTGGGACCTTGGCTGCGTTTTTCAGGACCCGGAAACTGGCCTCTGCACCGTCCACAGCAGAAACCCCCTTATATGCCGCATCTACCCATTCATGGTGTCGAGAGAGCCCCTGGGCGTTGAGGGGGAGAGGCCCTTCGAGTATGAAGGCGAAAAACTCTGGCTCTACTACGACAAAAACTGTCCGGGTATTGGCGTGGAGGAGCCCGAGAGGGTAATCACGCCGGAGGAAATAGCCAAGCTCGGCCTCGAATTCGAGAGGGAACTTGAGGAGACCACCATCGAAAGTGTGGCGGAACTCCTAGGAGGGGGTTGATACGTCCGGAGAACGCTCGAAGGTTCTGCTGGGCTGCTTCCTTTTCCAGGCTCTAATCAACCTCCTCTTCTACGGCTCCGTCCCCATAATGTTCTCCGTCCTGCTCCCTCCACCTCTCCGCTCCCGGGTGTTCTGGGCCCTTCCGCTCCTCGTGATGGGCTTCTTCGCCTCTGGAATTGTAGCCCTCCACTACCTCGGCTCCGCCCGTTTGGGGAGGGCACGCCTTTTTGGGAGCTTCTACTTCCTCACCGGCCTCGTGGGCTCCAGCACCGTCATGATGAACCCGGGAGATAGCGAAACGCCCCTCCTCCTCGCTGTCTTTGCCCTGTGGTTTCTGACGTCTCTTGTGGGCTTCGCCATACTGTGGTCTTCCAAAGGTTTGGCGGTTCCAAGGGAATTCGCCACCGCGCTCATGGCCCTCATGGGCACCTCTGCGCTCCTGAGTGCCTTCACGGCCCAGTGGCTGGCAGCTGACTACTCGATTCACGCAGAAGGAGAGCCCCTCAAAAACGCAACTGTGGTTATCGAGCGCCCCAACCTAACCAACGTCTCGGGCTAACCTTTTAAATTTCCGGGAGAACTTTCACCGGTGGGTTCATGGAAGGGCTGAGATACCGGAGGGCCTCCTCGTGGGAGCTTGACCTGATAATGCGCGAGGCCGAGAAGTACGGCAGTTTGAAGCACGAACTCTTCGGGGTAATCGAGGGGCGCTTTAGGGACGTTTACGCCGTCAACTCCTCCCTATGGGCAGAGCTTGAAGGCCTTAAGGTGCCCCCCTACGCCTTTGGAACCTTCATTGGGACGATAAAGGTTGATAGGAACCTCGTCGAGAAGTTCTATCCAAACGTGGAGTTCTTCTACTTTGTCGAGATCGAGAAGAACTACGCCGTTCTGAAGCCGCGTTCCGCGTTCATGTTCACGACCGGAAAGGACGTCTTCAGGGAAGGGGTGAGGGAGTACAGCTGGAAGGGGAGCAGGAAGCTCGTCGTGATGGACGAGAACGGTACCATCCTGGGCCTTGGCCTGATAAACCCCGGTAAAAAACCCTTCATTCGCAATCTGACGGACGTGGGGGCTTTCATAAGGAGGCCGAGGGGTTAGGCAATTGCCGAAAAGCTTATATGTGTCCATCGCAAATACTAAGCCATGTTGGAAAAAGAGAAGGAATCTCTGGCAAAGAGGATAGCCGGGGAGATAACTCTCTCGGCCGACCCCGGCAAGACGATGAGGAAGTGGAGGGAAATCTTCGGGGTAAGCCAGACGGAGCTCGCGGACTACCTCGGCGTTTCTTCGTCCGTTATAAGCGACTACGAGGGCGGCAGAAGGAAGAGCCCCGGTGCTTCCACCATAAGGAAGTTCGTGGAGGCCCTCATAACCATTGACGAGCGCCGCGGCGGCAACGTCATAAGGGCCTTCAGCAAGACGATAGGTGCAGACCTCCCAACCCACGCCATCCTCGATATGAGGGAGTTCGCGCTCCCCGTGACCATAAAGAGCGTGGTGGATGCGGTTAAGGGAGAGGTGGTCGCGAACGTTGACCTCATTGACAGGAAGCTCTACGGCTACACCGTTGTTGACAGCATCCACGCCATCCTTGAGATGAGCAGTGAAGACTTCCTCAGGCTCTACGGCTGGACAACTGAAAGAGCTCTCATATTCACTAAGGTCACCACCGGAAGGAGCCCCATGATAGCGATAAGGGTTCAGGGGATGAAGCCGGCGGTGGTGGTCCTCCACGGCGTTAAGAACCTCGATGCGCTGGCCGTTAAGATAGCGGAGAAGGAGCGCGTTCCCCTCGTGGTGTCCCGCGTCGGGGACGAGGACGAGCTCATAAGCAGGCTTAGAAAACTCGTGGAAAAAACGGAGAAGAGCGTTTAGAGCTCTGCCCTTCTCCATATTCCCTCCTTTGCGAGCTCCTCCAGGCGGTTCTTCATATGGGTTAGAACATCACCCAGCGTTTTCCCGTTGTCGTAGCCCTCGACGATTTTGAGGAGCTCCTCCCTGCTGTGGTCCTTCATCTCCCTGGCGAGCTCGGTCATCCGCGGGTAGGCGCGTATTATGTTGTCCACCACCGTTATGTCTGCCATTCTGGCGCTCCTGGAGAGCGGGTTGAGGTCAATGGTTATAACGAACTTGCCCATCGCAACGAGAGCCTCCGTTCTGTCGCCGTCCTCGAGCGGAACCACCACCACGTCGGCCTTCCATATCCCCTCCTCGTCAACCTTCCCGCGCTCGTGCTCAAGGCCGGGGATCCTCCTCGTCGGGTTTATCCCGAGGAGCTCGATATCGGGGTCGTACTTCCTCAGCTCCTCCTCGATCGCCCTAACGCGCTCTTCCGTGCGGTAGAAGAGGTTTATCTCGAGCTTCGAGTTGAGGGCCTTGGCCAGCTCTATGGTTTCCTTTGGGACGAGAGCAGCGACGTTGCCGTTTACCGAAAGCACGGGGTGCTTCGCAAGTAGGAGCTTTGCCACCGCGGCCCTCATGGCCCTCTCCGCCGGCTCGATGGTCTTCTCCCCTATCAGGTAGTCGAAGGCCTCGCCGCGGCCGTGGGCTATGGGGCCCGCTTTGGCAAGGATTCCCTTCTCCATGGCCTCCTCAATTTTGTGGCGGTAGTAGAGGCTCCAGTAGCGCGGGTGGCTCTTTGGAACCCTGAACTCCCCCATGCTATCTCCTCCTTCTCATGAGCGGGAGCAGCGCGAAGAGACCCACAAGGGCCGGCCCGCAGATTCCGCCCTTCTCGGAGGTCGTTGTGCTTGTTGTGCTCGAAGTGGGCGTTGATGTGGTGCTCGTCTGGGTTACGGTCACGGTCTTGGTTACCACGGATGTCGTCGTGGTGGTAGTGCTTGGGGTTGGCGTTGATGTGGTGGTTGTTGTGGTAGTTGTGGTGGTGCTGGTTGTCTTCGTAGTGGTGGTAGTGCTTGTGGTTGTGGTCGTTGTAGTGGTTGGAGTTGGGGTTGCCGTTGTGGTCGCGGTCTGGGGCGGAATCTCCCTCTTGAGGGCTATGAACATCGCGTCGCCCTTGGTGGGCTCGTTTATGGCCCCCTCGACGTTCTTGGATGCGACGTTAACGTCCTTAACCGTAAAAGAGGGCTTCCCGGGGAGCAGGTCTCCCCTGATGAGCTCGACGAGGTTGGCCTCGAGGGGGTTGTAGAGGGTCTCCTTGGTGACCTCCGTGAAGTTGGGAATCTCGAAGGTGAGCAGCCCCTCGGAGTAGCCCGCTATGTAGAGGTCGCCGTCGAAGTAGGCGTTCGTCGGGAAGTTAACGCCCGTGCTCGTAAAGGTCAGCGCTTCATCCAGTGTCCCGTCATCGAATGAGGCTATGAAGGTGTCGTAGGTCTTGGTGTCGAAGTTGCCCCACCTCCCCACGAGGAGGAGCTTTGAGCCGTTGAAGAGCACCTTCGTTATGGCGTCGCTGTACCCGAGGCCGAAGGTGAGGCCGGACTTGAAGTGAAGCTTGTCGTCGAGCTCCAGGAGAAAGCCGTTCCCGAAGGCCAGGTTCTCAACGCTTCCGGCCACGTAGAGGGTTCCATCCCTGAATTCAAGGTCGTAAACCTCGTCCCTTCCCTCGTTGGGCCACTTGACCGCCCACAGGAAGTCCCCCGTGGCGTCGAACTTCGAGACGTAGATGTCCCCTCCGTCGGTTGCCGCCGCGTAGATTCCATCTCCCAGGGCTACCTCCTTGGCCTCGAGGGGTGGCTTACCGAAGTCCGTGGCCCACAGGACGTTGCCGTCAAAGTCGAGCTTCGCCACGAAGGCTATCTTGTCCTTCCCCGTCTCGTAGGTGTAGCCGGCAACGTAGAGCCCATCGCTCCCGACGGTTACCCCGTTTATGCCGTCGTTGTAGT